>NZ_JAAGPC010000115.1:0-27765 GCF_017104595.1 Burkholderia sp. Tr-20390
TAGCCTCGCGGAGCGCCTCGACACCGACGGCGAAGCCGAGATCGCGCTGCCCGATGCCGACCATCGCGCGTGGATCCGGCGCGAACCGGCCGGCGTCGCCGCGCTGATCGTGCCGTGGAATTTTCCGATGGTGACGACCGCGTGGAAGCTCGCACCCGCGCTCGCGGCCGGCTGCACCGTCGTGCTGAAGCCGTCCGAGATCACGCCGCTGCCCGAGCTCGAACTCGCCGCGATCGCCGCCGAAGCGGGGCTGCCGCCCGGCGTGCTGAACGTCGTGACGGGCACCGGCCACGCCGTCGGCGCCCGACTGTGCGCGCATCCCCGCGTCGCGAAGCTGTCGTTCACCGGCAGCACCGCCGTCGGTGCGCAGGTCATGAAGACGGCCGCCGACACGATCAAGGGCGTCGGCCTCGAACTCGGCGGCAAGTCGTCGATCATCGTGTTCGACGACGCCGATCTCGATCACGCGGTCGAACTCGTCACGGGCGGCGGCCTGTTCAACGCCGGGCAGATGTGTTCGGCGACCTCGCGCGTGCTCGTCGCCGCGCCGCTCGCCGATGAACTGATCGCGCGACTCGCACGGCGCTTCGACGCAACCGTCGTCGGCCCGCCGTTCGCCCCCGGCGTGCAGATGGGCCCGCTGACGAATCGCGCGCAATACGAACGGGTGAAACGCCACATCGCGCAGGGCCAGGCCGACGGCGCGCGGCTCGTTGCGGGCGGCCATGCTCCCGACGGCCCCGGCTATTTCATCCGACCAGCCCTGTTCGCCGACGTGCCGGCCGACAGCTCGCTATGGTGTGAAGAAATCTTCGGACCGGTGCTGTGCGTCCGCGCATTCGACACCGAGGACGAGGCGATCGCGGCCGCCAACGACACCGAATACGGGCTCGTCGCGACCGTCGTCACGCGTGACACGGCGCGCGCCAGGCGGGTTGCCGACGCGCTCGAGGCGGGCGTCGTGTGGATCAACACGCCCCAGCTGATCTATCCGCAAACCTCATGGGGCGGCTACAAGCGCAGCAGCATCGGACGCGAACTCGGTCCGTTCGGGCTCGCCGCCTTTCAGGAGATCAAGCAGGTCATGATGCCGGCCGGCTGAGGTCGCCGCGCCATGCGTTTATGTCATGCCGCGCATGCGGATATTTCGTTTGTTGCGGAAATTTGACCTCCCTACAGTTCCTCCACACCCCGCGCCGCAGTCGGCGCCCGGCATCGAACCACCCGGCATCGTTCATCAGGAGACGGCCATGCAACACTTCAAGGCGGGCAGAAGGCAGGTGATCAAAACCCTCGGCACGGCGCTCGCTGCATCCGCCCTTCCGATGCCATTCATCAGTACTGCGAAGGCACAGACGAGCCGTTTCGCAGGCAAGACGCTGCGCCTGCTCACGTGGTCCGACGATACCGGTGCGGCCGCGCTGCGCAACATCGCGGAAAGCTTCAGCAAGCAGACCGGCGCACGCGTGATCGCCGATCGCGCGGACGGTACGTCGGGGATGGTCGCGAAGGTCAAGGCCGCGGGCGAGCGGCCGACCTACGACGTCATCACGCTCGCCGGCGTCGGCGCGGCCGGCCTCGCGGAAGCGGGCCTGCTCGCGAAGCCCGACCTGAACCGGCTGCCGAACCTGAAGGACGTCGCGCCGCAGTACCGCACCGGCGCGAACGGCTTCGGCATCGGCTACCTGCTGTGGTCGGACGGGTTGATCTACAACACGGCAACCGTGAAGAGCGCACCGTCGAGCTACGAGGCGCTGTGGGATCCGAAATATGCGGGCCGCCTGTTCCTGCCGCCGCCCGAGTGGGCAGAAGCGGTCGACCTCGCGATCATCGCGGCGAAACTGGCCGGCGGGTCGCAGCAGAACATCGATCCGGGATTCCGTAAGCTCGCGCAACTGAAGGACCGCGTGATGACCCTCGGCGAAAACCCGAACCAGGTCGCCGACCTGTTCCGCACGGGCTCGCTCGACCTCGGCGGCATCTATTCGCCCGCGTTCTTCCCGGACCAGATCCGCAAGCCCGACTACAAGATGGGCGTGACGTACGGGATGAAGGAGGGTTTCGCGACGCAGCTGATGTTCACCGTGATCCCGAAGGCGCACCCGGGCGACCTCGACCTGATCCACGCATTCATCAATCATTCGCTCGACGCCGGCGTGCAGGGCCGGATGGCGGCCGACGTGCTGAACGGCCCCGTGAACGGCAAGGCCGTGATTCCCGCGGAAAGCCGCGCGTTCGTGCCGTCGCCGCAGCAGATCGCGGAGAAAGCCGTGCTGCATGACGACAAGGCGCTCGCGGCCGTGCAGCCGGCGTGGATCAAGCGCTACACGGGCCTCTTCTCGGCGTAACGACATGGCCTCCCTGTCCTCTTCCCGAGACGCCGCGCCGGCCGCCGCCGGCACGGCCGGCGCGGGCGCCGATGCGGCCGCGCTGCCCGGCGTGCCGCCCTGGCTGCTGCTCGCGCCGATCCTCGCGTTCCTCGCGGTGCTCGCCGCCGCGACGGTCACGGTATTGCGCATGAGCGTCGGCGTGTCCGGCGACGAATGGCGGACCTTCACGCTGCAGAACTACCTCGACCTCGCGGATCCGTACTTCACGACGTCGTTGTGGCTCACGCTGCGCCTCGCGTTCCAGAGCATGGTGTGCGCGGTGCTGCTGGCGATCCCGGTGGCGCTCGCGATGGCGCGTACCGAATCGCGGCTCGCGCGCCGGTTGCTGCTCGCGGGCGTGCTGTTGCCGCTGCTCGTGAACCTGCTGCTGCAAGGCTATGGCTGGCTCGTGATGCTCGGCCCGGCCGGGTTGCTCAACCGCGCGCTGCTGGCCGGCGGCGTGATCGGGCGGCCGCTGCAGCTGCTGTACCGCGAGCACGGTGTGCTGCTCGGCCTGATCCAGACCGCGTTCCCGCTCGCCGTGCTGCCGTTGTCGAGCGCGCTGCGCGCGGTGTCCCGCGCCTACGACGAAGCCGCCGCGACGCTCGGCGCGAGCCGCTGGCAGACGCTGCGGCACGTGACCTTGCCGCTCGCGATGCCCGGCCTCGTCTCCGGCGCGCTGCTCGTGTTCGCATACAACGCCAGCGCGTTCGCGGTGCCGCTGCTGCTCGGCGGCCGGCGCGTGCCGATGCTCGCCGTGCTCGTGCACGACCAGGTCGCACCGCTGCTCAACTGGCCCGCCGCGTCGGCATCCGGTGTCGTGCTGATGGGTGCGACGCTCGTCGTGATGGCGGTGTCGCAGCGCCTCGTGCGCACCCTGCAACGTGCCGGCGAGGTGAACCGATGACTGCCCTGCTCCTGCGCGCGCCCATGCCCGGCCGCCTCGGACGCGTGACCGGCGCGCTCGCGACGCTCGTGCTGCTGCTCGCGGCGCTGCCGATCCTGACGATGATCACGATGTCGTTCGGCGCCTCGGGCACGCTCGAATTCCCGCCGCGCGAATTCAGCCTGCACTGGTATCGCGCCGCGTGGCAGACGTTCGTGTCGTCCGATGCCGGCAGCGCGCAATCGATGGGCGCCGCGCTGACGACGAGCCTCGTCGTCGCGGTCGCGACGATGCTGATCGCGACCGCCGTGTCGGTGCCCGCGGCTTACGCGCTGTCGCGCTACCGCTTTCGCGGCAGGACGCTCGTCGAGCAGCTCGTCGCGTTGCCGATCGTCTATCCGCTCGTGATGCTCGGCCTCGCGCTGCTGATCGTGTTCAACGCGCTGCCGGTCGAACTCGGCATCGTGCGGCTCGTCGTCGCGCACGTGATCCTGACGCTGCCGTTCACGGTGAAGAACTGCGCGGCGTCGGTCGCGTCGATCGGCCCCGATTTCGAGGAAGCCGCGTGCCTGATGGGCGCGAGCCCGCGCCGCGCGCTCGTCGACGTCGTGCTGCCGCTGATGCGGCCCGGCATCCTCGCCGGCATGCTGTTCGCCTTCATCGTGTCGTTCAACGAATTCACGGTGACGTTCTTCCTGTACAGCATCGACACGATGACGCTGCCGGTCTGGCTCTACAGCCGCACCGTCTCGTCGCTCGACCCGACCGTGTTCTGCTTCGCCGTGTTCACCGTCGCGATCGACTTCGCGCTGATCTGGATGCTCGAAAAACTCGTCGGCGACAAGGGTGTCGCGCTCTGACGCGCACGCCGCCTCGCCCTCGCCCGTGCAAGGAACCCTCATGACCCAGCTCATCCTCCAGAACGTGACGAAGCGCTTCCATCACGCGTATGCGGTCGATCACGTCGACCTGTCGGTGCCGGACGGCAAGCTCGTCTGCTTTCTCGGCCCGTCCGGCTGCGGCAAGACCACGCTGATGCGGATCATCGCCGGCCTCGAGACGCCGACCGCCGGCACGCTGACGTTCGCCGGCCGCGACCTCACGCACGTACCCGCCAACCGGCGCGACTTCGGCATGGTGTTCCAGTCGCTCGCGCTGTTCCCGCACATGACGGTCGCGCAGAACATCGCGTATCCGCTGCGGCTGCGCAAGACGGACAAGGCCGCGCAGGCACGGCGCGTGGCCGAGCTGCTCGAGCTGATCCAGCTGCCGCACATGGCCGACCGGCTCGTCACGCAGCTGTCGGGCGGGCAGCGCCAGCGCGTCGCGATTGCACGCGCGATCGCATCGTCGCCGCGCCTGCTGCTGCTTGACGAACCGTTGTCGGCACTCGACGCGAAGCTGCGCGAGGCGATGCAGGTCGAGATCCGGCTGCTCCAGCAACGGCTCGGCATCACGACGATCATGGTCACGCACGACCAGCGCGAAGCGATGACGATGGCCGACGAGATCGTCGTGATGGAAAAAGGCCGGATCCAGCAGGTCGGCCGGCCGCTCGACATCTATCGCGATCCGGTCAACGAATTCGTCGCCGACTTCATCGGCCTCGGCAACATCCTGCCGGTCGCGTGCGACGGCGACGACGCCATCGTGCTGCCCGGCGGGCAGCGTCTCGCGATCCGGCGCGCACCGGACACGCCGCGCGCGACCGACGCGGTGCGCCTGCTGATTCGTCCCGAGGATGTCTGCGTGCGCCCCGGCGAGCCGGCGTCGGCGCCGAATACGCTGGCGGGCACGATCACGTTCGTGCGCGACGTCGGCGCGTCGATCGAAGCGACGATCGACTGCCGCGGCTTCACGCTGACCGCCGCGACGACGCCGCGCGAGACGCCCGACCTCCACGTCGGCATGCCGGTGCTCGCGGAACTGCCCGCCCATGCCTGCAAGCTCATCGCCGCCCGCGGCGCCTGATTCCCCTGCTTTTCTCCCGCGCAGTCCCGCCCAGCAACGAGGATCTCACCATGAACGCAACGTCCCAAGCCACCCGCCGCGTGCAGCGCCTGCTCGCCCGTACCGTCCTCCTCTGCGCCTGCGCCGGCACCACGGCCCTTGCCGCGTTCGCGCCGCTCGCGCATGCCGACGCGCTCGACACGATCGCGAAATCGGGTGTCGTGCGCATCGGCGTGTTCGAGGACTACCCGCCGTTCGGCTCGATCGGCCCGGACATGAAGCCGCAAGGGTACGACATCGACATGGCGAACCTGATCGGCCGCGCACTCAACGCGAAAGTCGAACTCGTGCAGGTCACCGGCGACAACCGGATGGCGTATCTCGCCGATCGCAAGACCGACATGCTGCTGTCGGTCGGGCAGACGCCGGAACGCGCGAAGGTGATCGACTTCTCGAACGCGTATGCACCGTACTACCTCGCGGTGTTCGGCCCGAAATCGCTGGCCGTGAAGGGCAACGCCGATCTCGCCGGCAAATCGGTCGCGGTCGCGCGCGGCACGCTCGAGGATCTCAGCGTGAGCAAGGTCGCGCCGCCGAGCGCGACGATCAAGCGTTTCGACGACCCGAACGGCGCGATCGCGGCGTTCCTGTCGGGACAGGCGCAACTGCTCGTGGTCGGCAACGACGTCGGCGCGACGATCATCGCGCGCCATCCGTCGATCGATCCGGAGCAGAAGTTCTCGCTGTTCAGCTCGCCCGACCACGTCGGCCTGAACAAGAACGAGCCGCGCCTGATGCAGAAGGTCAACGACGCGATCGCCGGCGCCCGCAAGAGCGGCACGTTGAATGCGTTGTCGCAGAAGTGGCTGCACGCGGCACTGCCGGCCGACCTGTGATGCGCGCCGCCCCCGCTCCGCATTCACGACGAAAGGCATCGCGATGACCTACGTGTTCGACTTCAGCGACTTCGGCCTGTACGCCGGCCTGCTCGCGCGCGGCATCGGCGTGACGCTCGGCCTCACCGCGGCCGCCACCGTGCTGGGCGGCCTGATCGGCACCACCGGCGCGTGGGTCGCGCTCGCCGGCCCGCGCTGGGCACGCATGCTCGTCGCCGCCTATGTCGAGCTGATCCGCAATACGCCGTTCCTGGTCCAGCTGTTCTTCATCTTCTTCGGGCTGCCCGGGATCGGCGTGCACATCGACGAAGTGCAGGCGGCCGTGCTGGCGATGACGGTCAACCTGGGCGCGTACGCGGTCGAGATCCTGCGCGCCGGCATCGAATCGGTGCCGCACGGGCAGGTGCAGGCGGCGCGCGCGCTCGGGCTGCACGGGCGGCAGGTGTTCGGTCACGTCGTGCTGCCGCAGGCGCTCGCGAACGTGTACCCCGCGCTGCTCGGGCAGGTGCTGATCGTGATGCTCGGCTCGGCCGTCGTCTCGCAGATCTCGGTGCCCGACCTGACCTATGCCGCGAACTTCATCCAGTCGCGCAATTTCCGTGCGTTCGAGATCTACATCGTCGTGACCGCGATCTACCTGCTGCTGTCGATCGCGCTGCGCATGCTGCTCAATCGGATCGGCCGGCGGCTGTTTTCGGGCCGCATGCAGCGCGGCGCGGCGGCCGTGCCCCGGCGCGGCTGTTTTGCCCGCCTCGCATGGCGGGCCCGTTCCCCTGAAACCCGCCTGTCGACGGAGCGTGCACGATGATCGAATTCACCTTCCAGGACATCGCGTGGAACCTGCTGCTCGCCGCGCGCTGGACCCTGCTGCTGTCGCTGATCACGTTCGTCGGCGGCAGCGTCGCCGGGTTCGCGCTGCTGGCGATGCGCGTCTCGGCGTCGGCCGCGCTGCGTCGTTTCGTGATCCTGTACGTCGAGGTGTTCCAGGGCAAGCCGTTGCTGATGCAGCTGTTCCTCGGCTTCTTCGGGCTGCCGCTCGTCGGCATCGACGTGACGCCGTGGGTGGCCGCGTCGGTCGTGCTGACGCTGAACGCCAGCGCGTACCTGACCGACATCTGGCGCGGCTGCGTCGACGCGGTACCGCGCGGCCAGTGGCACGCGGCGGCCAGCCTCGGCATGACGTGGACCCAGCAACTGCGCTACGTGGTGTGGCCGCAGGCGTGGAAGATCGCGCTGCCGCCGACCGTCGGCTTCCTCGTGCAGGCCGTCAAGAGCACCGCGCTGACGTCGATCATCGGGCTGACCGAACTGACCAAGACGGGCAACATCATCACCAACGCGGTATTCAAGCCGTTTCCGATCTACGCGATGGTCGCGCTGCTCTACTTCGCGATGTGCTTCCCGCTGACGTGGTATGCCCGCGTGCTCGAAGGTCGCTATCGCGTCGCGAAGGCACGCTGAACCGGCGCCGCGCGCGCTTCATTACGATCCAGGAACTTCCATGATTTCCATCAGCAACGTTTCGAAGTGGTACGGCCCGTTTCAGGTTCTCACCGACTGCACGACCGAGGTCAGGAAAGGCGAAGTGGTCGTCGTGTGCGGCCCGTCGGGCTCGGGCAAATCCACGCTGATCAAGACCGTGAACGGCCTCGAGCCGTTCCAGCAGGGCGGGATCCTCGTGAACGGCCAGTCGGTCGGCGACAGGAAGACGAACCTGTCGAAACTGCGCTCGAAGGTCGGGATGGTGTTCCAGCATTTCGAGCTGTTCCCGCACCTGTCGATCACCGAGAACCTGACGCTCGCGCAGGTCAAGGTGCTCGGCCGCGGCAAGGACGAGGCGAACGAGAAGGGCCTGAAGCTGCTCGAGCGCGTCGGCCTGAAGGCGCATGCGCACAAGTTCCCGGGCCAGCTGTCGGGCGGCCAGCAGCAGCGTGTCGCGATCGCGCGTGCGCTGTCGATGGACCCGGTCGCGATGCTGTTCGACGAGCCGACGTCCGCGCTCGACCCCGAGATGATCAACGAAGTGCTCGACGTGATGGTCGAGCTCGCGCAGGAAGGGATGACGATGATGGTCGTCACGCACGAGATGGGCTTCGCGAAGAAGGTCGCCCATCGCGTGATCTTCATGGACCAGGGCGCGATCGTCGAGGACGACCGCAAGGACGATTTCTTCTCGAATCCTAAATCGGAACGCGCGAAGGACTTCCTCGCGAAGATCCTGCACTGAGCGATACCGTGGCGCGCCGTCGCGCGCCCGTTCCACCCCCACTCTCCCGATGAAACGACTTCCCTCCCTCAACGCGCTGCAGGTCTTCGACATCGTTGCCCGTCACGGCAGCTTCACGCGCGCCGCCGAGCACCTGTGCTTGACCCAGGGGGCCGTGAGCCGGCAGATCCTCGCGCTCGAGAGCTTCTATCAGTTCGCGCTGTTCAAGCGCACGCCCAAGGGGCTGACGCTGACGGCCGAAGGCGAACTCCTGTTGCCGACCGTGCGCGAAAGCTTCGCGCGCATCGAGGAGGTCTCGATGCGCCTGTCGCGCAGGCGGACCGAACTCGCCCTGAAGGTGCCGACCTGCATGATGCAGTGGATGCTGCCGCGCATCATGCGGTTCCAGGCCGAGCATCCCGAACTGCAGGTGCAGATCACCACCACCTGGGATCATCAGGTCGACTTCCGCATGGAGCCGTTCGACGCCGCGGTGATCTACGCGGCCGGCGCCGGCCCCGACATGCATGCGATCCCGCTGTTCGACGAACGGCTCACGCCGGTCTGCGCCCCGGGCCTGCCGGCGCGGCAGCCGCTCGCGAGTCTCGACGACCTGGCCGGTCACACGTTGCTGCATCCGACCCGCGATCATCGGGACTGGAAGCGGTGGCTCGACCATGCGGGCGCGCCGCACGTCGACTCGACGCGCGGCTTGAGCTTCGAAACGCTGGATCTCGCGACGCACGCGGCGATCGACGGCTACGGCGTCGCGATCGGCGACCGGACGCTCGCGGACGAAAGCGTGGCGGCGCACCGGCTGGTGATGCCGTTCGACATCTCGTTGCCGACGGGGATGGGCTACTACTTCGTGTATCCGGACGGTGCGGAGCAGCAGCAGAAGATCCAGCTGTTCGGCGGCTGGATCGCGGACGAACGCAAGGGCGCGTCGGGCGGCGCGCCTGCCCGCCCTGAAACCGCGATGCCCCCCGCCGCCTGACACATCGCGCCCCGTCGGGGCAAAAACTGCACCCGGCGGCAAAACGTCCCCTGAAACAGCTCGGTAAAGTGGCCGGCGGCCATGCGTCATGCATCACGGCCGCGCCAAAAAAATCCGATTCAGGAGACAAGCATGCAACGCATCACGAGATCAGCCATTCACCGATCGGCATGGGCCGCGTCGGGCACCGCGCTCACCCTGGGGCTGTTTGCCTGCGGCGGCGTCGACTCCTCTTCCCCGCCGGTCACGCAGCAGGACTTCGGCTACACGACGCTGAACCTGATCACCAAGGACGGCCTCAAGTTCAAGGACATGGACAAGAGCGGCCAGCTCGAACCCTACGAAGACTGGCGGCTGAGCGCAGAAGCGCGGGCACGCGACCTGGTCGGCCGCCTCACGCTGGCCGAGAAAGCCGGCCTGATGATGCACGGCACCGCGCCAGTGCTGAACGACACGACCGGTGCGGGCACCGGCTCCGCTTACGACCTGGCCGCGCTCAAGACGCTCATCAATCAGCGGGGCGTCAACACCTACATCACGCGCATGAGTGCCGATGCGCACACCATGGCCGTCCAGGCCAACCAGATCCAGACGCTGGCCGAGCAGTCGCGGCTCGGCATCCCGGTGACGATCAGCTCCGACCCGCGCAACCATTTCCAGTACACGCTCGGCGCAAGCGCGGGCAGCAGCGGTTTCTCGCAGTGGCCCGAAACGCTCGGCTTCGCCGCGATCGGCGATGCGGCACTCACGCGAAACTTCGGCGATATCGCGCGCCAGGAGTATCGCGCCGTCGGCATCACCGAAGCGCTTTCGCCGCAGGCCGATCTCGCGACCGAGCCGCGCTGGGCCCGCATCAACGGCACGTTCGGCGAGGACGCCGATCTCGCCCGCGCGCAGGTCCAGGCCTATATCGAAGGCTTCCAGGGCGGCAGCGACGGCATCCAGGCCAAGAGCGTCATCGCCGTCGTCAAGCACTGGGCCGGATACGGCGCGCAGAAACTCGGCTTCGACAGCCACAATTACTACGGCCGCTATGCGACCTATCCGGGCAACAATTTCGCCTATCACCTGAAGCCGTTCGAAGGCGCTTTCGCCGCCAACGTCGGCTCGGTCATGCCGACCTATTCCGAACCGGACATGACGGTGACGGTCGACGGCATCAAGCTGGAGCCCGTCGGCGGCGCTTATGACAAGGCGTTGCTGACCGACCTGCTGCGCGGGAAATACGGCTTCAAGGGTGTGATCCTGTCCGACTGGCTGATCGCCGACGACTGCGACGCGAACTGCATCAACGGCGTGTCGTCAGGGGCCCCGTCGTTCGTCGGGCTGGGCATGCCCTGGGGAATGGAGGGCGCGACCCGCGTGCAGCGCTTCACGCGTGCGGTCAACGCCGGCATCGACCAGTTCGGCGGCGACGACGATCCGAGCGACCTCGTCGACGCCGTCAACCGCGGGCAGTTGTCGGAAGAACGCTTGTCGGAATCGGCCTATCGCGTCCTGCTGCAGAAATTCCAGCAGGGCCTGTTCGACCATCCGTATGTCGATGCGGACGCGGCCGGCAAGATCGTCGGAAATGCCGACTTCCAGGCCCAGGCACTCGATGCGCAGCGCCGCTCGATGGTGCTGCTGCAGAACAACGGCAAGCTGCTGCCGATGGCGGCGTCGGGCAAGAAAGTCTGGCTGTACGGCATCGATCCCGCCGTCGCACGGCAATATGGTTATCAGGTCGTCGATACGCCACAAGCCGCCGACGTCGCGATTCTCCGCGTGAGCACGCCCTATCAGACGCTGCACCCGAACTACATGTTCGGCTCGATGCAGCATGAAGGCAGCCTCGCGTTCGTCGACGGCAGTGCGGACTACGAAGCCATCAAGCAGGCCGCGCTCGCACCGAAGTCGATCGTCTCGGTGTACATGGATCGCCCGGCGATCCTGACCAACGTGCAGGACAAGGCCACCGCGATCCTCGCCAATTTCGGCGTGACCGATGCCGCGCTGTTCGACGTGCTGACCGGCAAAGGTCAACCACAAGGGAAGCTGCCGTTCGAGCTGCCGTCGTCGATGGCCGAGGTCGCGGCGCAGTTGGAAGACGTGCCGCACGATACCGCGCATCCGTTGTATCCGTTCGGATTCGGTCTCACGTATTGATGCGTCGTCGATGCCGGCTCGCCGATCGGAGCCGGCATCGACTAGGGCCGTCGACTCGCGCCTGGCCGCTCGCTGGCGGCGACGCGAGCGTGCGCGGCGGCCGACGTTGCATCGAGGCGAAAGACCGGGTTCAGCAACGATCAAGCACGACGGCTACGGGCTTTACGCGTGCTTTCCGCTGCGACCCTGGACTCGTTCAGCAACATCTCCGCCGCCTGCCAGGCCCTTGCGGCAGCCTGCGAATCCCCGATCGCACGCGCATCCGCGGTCGCCCCGCTCAGTAACATCACGTACACGCCTGCCAGCTGCCGTGCCCGGCGACGCGGAACGATCTCGGCGAGCAGTTGCTCCATGAGGGCCAGCAAGTCGTCCCGATAGCGCACCGCCACGTCGGTCACCTTGGGGCAGGTCGCGCCGAACTCGGCCAGCGCACGCTCGAACAGGCAGCCCGCGAACGCCGGGCTGCTGAACCAGGTGCCGTACCAGTCGAAAATCCCCTTCAGGCGCGCAGCGGCGTGCGGCATGGGGTCGAGCTTCGCGGCGATGCTCTCCATGATGAAGGTGTAGCGCTGCTCCAGCACGGCCTTGATCAGATCGTCCTTGCCGGCGAAGTGATGGTAGAGCGTCATGCGGGCAACGTCCGCTTCGGCGATGATCCGGTCGATGCCGACCGGATGAAAGCCATGCAGGGAAAACAGCTCACCTGCCTTGTCGACCACCTGCTGGCGTTTGCTCGCGCGCATTCATGCATCTCCTGACTACAGGGCGGCATCTTAGCACCGCCGCCCGCACCGCTCCGTTCAGCCTGTCGGGCACGTGTGCCCGCTGCCGGATACCGGTTGACCAGGATGCGCGACCGGTACGCCGCCAGCGAACAGCGTCACGCAGGCCGACACAAGTACGGGTTTTGAAGCAGACGGCCCCACGTCGGAAACGAATGCCGCAATGACCGTTGCGCGCAGCGGTTTCAGCAAGGCACCCGGCCGCCGCCCATCATGCACCAGCGCTGCGTCTCCTGTGGCGGGGGCGCATACGGCAGTCCGGTCCTCGGGTCGATGTGGTCATACTGCCCCATGGGGTGTCGAGCCCGCCACGCAGCCTGCTCCGCATACTGTTGCTCGATCGCGGCGTGCTCTCGTGCCAGATCCGCCTTCTGCGCGTCGTCCACTTTCTTCGTCATCGTCACGAGCCGCGCGAACTTCGGATCGCGAACATCCTGCAGCGGTGGAAACGGCGGCAAAGGCGGCATGATCAGCACCGGGCCGTTGTATTTCGGTATCGGCAATTTCGACGGTCGGCCAAAGTTCGCCGCCATATCCATTTCCCACAACGTAGCGCTCATGCCGAGTACATGTTCGTAGTCGCGATTGACGACCGCCAGCGTGACCGGCCCCGACGGCGCCGGCAATGGCTGCAGCGACGGTGGAAGCGTCTGTCGAGCGTCCGGATAGATGATGCGGGCATACACGATGGCAGCGGCGGAGTACTGCTGGAGGACCGCCTCGTACGCATCCAGTATCTGCGCTCGACCATAGCCGCCAGGATTTTCGAACATCGGCTTGTATGCCAACACCTTCTGGCTATACAACGCATTCGCATTCCGCTGCTCCGCGACAGCCTGTTGTTGAGGATCGGCCGGCGCGGACGCCGACAGCGGCGCACACCCCGACAACACGCTGGCGGCGAGCAATAGCGCGGCCGTCGCGCCAACAGCCGACGCGCATCGACGCGACCGGTCGGCGGTCGCCCGGTTGACCCGGGCGAACAAAGCAGTGGCTTTCTTGAGGGTTCTTGTCTGCATGGCAGGGCGTCCGGAAGGCGTGGTCATCTTGAGCTGGGTCCTGATCGCGACTGCGAACGCGACGCGTCGCAGTCGAAAGGAAAGCGGCACGAAGCCGTTACTGGGGCGGCACCTCAACCTGGCGCACGTCGCACGACGATGCCCCGATCGACGAACGACGCCAGCAACCCCGTGTACGTAGGACATGCGCCGGTCGCATGCTGTGCGAGCACATCGTCGATTTCGGCCGAGTCGTTGCGCACGCATTCGTACTGCCGCGCCGTGGATGGATGCAGCGGTGCGAACGCGCCGCACAAATGCACGTACGCAACGACTTCCTCGAACATTCGCGTATTGATCTCGAGGGCGACCATCATTTCCGAGCTATATCCGCATTCCGAATCCACCTTTGCTGCATAGGCCCGCATGTCATAGGCGGGCAGCCAGGGCGGCTCCAACCCGTTCAGGCTACGGGCGATCTCATCGATACTGGCTGTCCATGTCATCGTGAAATTCCTGCCCAGGCCACACTCGGCGCCCCTGCACCGCTTGGCATCCGGTTCACACCGTGACGACGCTAGAAGAACGATATGATGAATGTATACTAGTCGATCTACTTTGACTAGAATTGCGATCAGTAAAGCCGAGGCAATCGGCGCACGCACAACGATCGCCGTGTTTCTACTTCTCGATATATTTTCCGATCCTAATAGTTGGGAAATGAACACGTTTCATAAAAGTGCTATTCGGCGGTTGACACACGCCCGTCATGCCGGCGACAGGCAAATACATGTGCGCCGTACCTTGAAGTGGTGTGCGCTATCCGCCGGCGTCCTGCTGATCGGCCTGAGCGCGTGCAAGCGCGCCATGCCGCCCGCCAACCCGACGGCGGACCCCGCATCCGCGGTGTCGTTGCCGGCCGTCCATGTGCCGGAAACGACCCCTGCATCGCCGCTGCAAACGCTGCTGGGCGTATTCGGCGCGGCGAAGCCGGCAACCTGGCCGGCGTTCGACAACCTGCCCGGTGTGCACTGGAGCGACGCGAAGCCGCTCGGCAATCCGGACGGCCATTCCCCCGAGGCCGCGCACTACCGTAGCGGCAGCACGCTGCTCACCGGCTTCGGCGACGTGGATGTGCCGGACGGCAAGGTCGGCGAGGACGCCGGCATCAAAACGGACAACGAAGGCCACGTCGGCGTCGTCCTCAACGGCAACGCGACCACCGTCCTGTCGATCGCGCTGCGCAAGTTCTACCCGAGCGACGACACGCAGGACATCCTGCTGCGCCAGCTCGGCCGCCGCGCCACGGTCAAGCGCATCGCCGGCCGGTGCGCGCTCGACTACGGCACCACCGCGCCCAACACACAAAACAACGTGTTCTTCCGGGTCACCATCGCCAACGCCGCCGTGCCGGTTTTTGCGGAAACCTACGTCGATGAAGAGGGCGGCAATCAGGGCCCGGGGGCGACGAGCTTCGTGTTCTACCGCACCCGGCCGGACCAACGTATCGCGAGCATGAAGTGCAGGGGCGCCGACGCGTGAGCAGGCGCGCTTGGGCGTCAGGGCACTCGCACGCGCCGTGCATGCCGGCGCCTGCTTGCCGCCGCAAAGGCGGCCGAAGCAGCGAGTTTCGGGCGCATCGCCGCCCATCCGGACTGCTGATCGAATGGAAGACATCGGCTTGACGCCATCACCACACGGGGGAAGCACCATCATGAATTCCACACGCCTGCGCCTGACCTTCCTGGGGCTCATGCTGGGTCTCGGCTGGCACCACGCCGCGACTGCGGCCGGCTGCGAGGCCAATTTCAAGCGTGAAGCCGACACCGGCGCCGGCACACGCTTCTCGACGTTCGCCACGGTGCCGGGCCTGGACGCACGCAACGCCATCGCGCAACTCAAGCAGATCGCCGCGGGCGACGGCTTCCTGATCGGCGACGAGCACTACACCGGTTCGGCCGGCCAGCTGACGATCCAGCAACAGCAAAGTGACCGCGCCCGCGGATTCGCCATTACGCTGACGGCCAATCAGGACACGAAAACCCTTTCCGTGGCGACGACGTTGCCCCCAGGCATGCAGGCAGCACCCGAAGCCATCCGGGGCGGCATGTGCGGCATGCTCGGCCGCGTCGACATGAGCCGCGGCGCAGCGAGCACCGGCGAGGCGGCCACGGCGCCCGCCTCGTCCGGCGACGCCTTTCCGGGCGCGCCCGCCTTTACCACCTGCACGTACAACTTCCGCCCCGCGCTGGATGGCGTCACCGGCCGCCACTACACCACCTGGTTGCCGATCAAGGCGCTGAACCCGGCGGACGCGGCCGCCCGGCTGACACAAGCGGCCACCGCGGCAAACCTGAGCGTGACGTCGAACGAACGGCACGGCACGCTGACCGAAGTCACGATCGTCCAGCCGCTTCCGGACCAGGGCGAGAAGCGCGCGTTCCCGATCCGCTTCATGCTGGAGGAGTCGCTGGGCGTGATCTCCGTGGTCGCGCGACTCAACCCGAAGCAGGAGATGGACGACGACACGCTGCGCAAGGAAATCTGCTCGCTCGTCTCGGCCGCCACCGCGGCGCCGCCGGGCGAATCGAAAGAGCCGCCGGCGCTGCCCCGCGAGCGGAAGCTGGAACGCTGGCACGCCGGCATCGACTGGCTGATCAACCGCGCCGTGGTGGCCGGCAAGTCCCTCGTGATCGTGCCCGCCATCAATCTCGACAGAAAATACACCGGCGACGAAGCCGTCAACGAGAAGAAATGGGCGTTCCGTACCGACGTGACCGCCACCACCATCTGGCAAAACAAGGCCAACGCCCGTGACGTGATACGCGTGGGGCCGGACGAACCCTTCAACGAAGTGGGGCTGCACGGCTATGTCTCGACCTTCGTGGCGGGCAACGCGCAGTACTTCGTCTACATCGTCAATCCGGGTACCTACACGGTCGCCGGCAACACCTACGAGACGACCGCCAACGCAATGTCGCAGCTCGGCACCCAGCAGAAGCCGGGGCGTTCGCCGCTGGGGCAGATCGCCTTGCTGCCCAAGAAGAACACCGACTTCATCCAGTCGCAGGAATGGTTCAACGCGCAGTTTCGTGAGCGTGAAGTCACGGATACCTACTGCTCGTCGGTCTTCGTCCAGAGCGGCGGCTGCGCATTCTGGGCGACGGAGAAGAGAACGGTATCGGAGATGACCGAGCCCGCGGGATGGAAGACCGTCACCCGGGAGAAGTCCGTCGACGGGCTGGCGGTCTCGACCCGGCTCAAGCGCGAGTTCGCTTCGTTCAGCGTCGCGCCGGGCGAAGCCATCGTGATTGACGGGCTGTACCCCACGCCGCCCAACGCGGACTACGACAAGCAAGCCTGCGAGATCGTCAGCGGCCAGATCCAGTGCGACCTGACGCGCTATACCCTCACGCGTATCCCGGCCGACATGGCGCACATACAGGGGCTCGCATCCGACCCGGGGTTCTACCCGCGCGCCACGCGCATCCTGTCCAACGCCAGGTATCGCCCGCTCAAGCTCCTGGGCAAGCCGGGCGAACTTCGCTCGGTGTACGGTCAGGACTATTCGCTCGGCGTGCGGTGAGCGCACGCCCGGACCATCGCCATGTCCGCCCAAAACCTGAAGCGCGGCTTCACCCAGGCTTCGAACAACCGAATCGGCACGGAAACCAGCATGAAACGCACCCTCCAGCACGCCGCCTGCGTCGCCCTGCTCTTCACCGCGGCTTCCGCACATGCAATCGACTGCCAAAAGGCCAGCAGCCGCGTCGAGCACACGATCTGTGCCGATGAAAAACTCAAGGCCGCCGATGCGGAAATGGGCAGAGCCTATACGGCCGTCATGCAGCAGGCGGGCAACGATAGCGAATTGCGCGCGATGCTGGTCCGCAGTCAGAAACGCTGGCTCGCGGCGCGTGACAAGCGTTTCGCGGATCCGGTCGATTTTCCCGGCGCACCGAATGCCAAGGCCCTGCGCGCGAGCCTGCTGCAGGCGATCCGCCAGCGCACCGAGACCTTGAGTGAACGCGGCAAGGCCGCGCCGCGCCTGCTTGAAACGGCCCTTGCGCAGCGCACCTTTCTGACGCAATTCACGGGTGGCCCGTTCGCCGGATTCGAGACCCGATGCGACTTCCTGCCCCATGACGGTCAACTGAGCTACGGATGCTTCAGCGAACGCCGCTATCAAAACCAGGACAGGATCTGCACCCTGCAGGACGATTGGGCGAGCGGTGGTTACTACGAGACGCGCCTGGTCGGCAACGTCGTCCAGGGCAGGCTCGAAACCGTTGCGGCGTGCGGCGACGGCTCAGAAGGCGGCAGCCCGTGTCCGGATCCGGATGCGGACGAGCCGCGCAAGGCGGCCGCCGGCTGGAATCTCCATCCCGGCCGCCCGGCCTTGACGCCAACGGCCCTACCCAAGCTGGATGCCGAAGCCGAACTGGGCACGGAAGACACCGGCTGGCTACGCGCCTGCCTGACCGACAGCCGCTACCCTCGCGCGGCACGCTGAGAACCGCGTGCGTCGGGCGCACCAGCGATGTTCATTCCCACGCAGGCATGAAGACATGCACGATTCTGCCGGTGCGAAGCCTCCTCGCACATGAACCGAACCAGTCCGCTCGCGTTGTCCATCGGGAGTGCGAATCGCTTTCCTTACCGACCATCATCACCCGCCACAAGGATTCAGCATGACGCCGCCCCCGCGCAGCACTCCCGAACTTTCAGCCCGGCGCACCGACAGCAGGTTCGTCACGCGGGGGATCGTCGTGGCGGCATTGAGTGTCTGCCTCCCGTTTGGCAGCGTGTACGGACAGCCTGCGGACGCGGTCACGCCGGACCCCGCGGGCGAATCGCCTATCGAATCCCCGGCGCCAGCCAACCTGAGCACGACGCAAGCGCTGCAACGCATGCTGGCGCTGATTCAGGCAAGCGGCCAGGTTACCGACATCACGCCCGACACGGTACACCGCATCTTCGGCGTGCAGACCACCGCGATTGGCAACGGTCAGTTCGGCTATGGTCAACGCTTGCCGGGCAACTGGGCGTTCAGTATCCAGCGCGTGACGGTCGGAGATACCGGTCCGCGCGTGGATCTGATATTTGATCCGATTCCCGGGACGCAGGTTTCTCCGCTGACGACGTGTGAACCCACCTTCGCTCAATTCACGGCGGCACTGGAGTCGATGGGGTTCAGTCGCCGCACCCATTACGGCGAACATGGCCGGCGGAGCTTCGATGCGTTCGAGCGGCCACGCATGGATATCAGGGTCTACCCAGTCAGGGCGTTCTCCGACAACGGCGAGCCGCTGGGCCCGGCCTGCGTGAAGGCGGTACTGATGCGATAGGGCAAACCGCATGCCGTGCGCCGGCCGGATCACCCGAAAAACCATCGCAGTTCATTGATCCTGGAATCGCGGCGGTGCGCTCGGCCAATACCTGTCAGGCTTTCCTCTGCGCCCCCTCAAACGGAACATCGTTCCGCGAGCAAACCGGCGCTTATGGTCAATTCGACGCTCGGTGATAAGCCGCGATATATCGTGCCTGTCCAAGGATGTTTCCATGCATCTGATAGGCAACGACCGCCGGACTCGACGTCGGTTTCACGTCGACACGCGGAATGGACAACGCGGATACCGTCACGATATATCGATGAGATTCGCCCTGCGGCGGACATGGCCCACCGTACCGGGATTCGCCAAAATCCGTCAGCGTTTCGAGCGCGCCCACCGGCATGAGCCGCACATCGCCTGATGCCCCTTTCCGAATCGACGTTTCCGAAGGCGGGATATCGACGACCACCCAATGCGTCCAGCCGAGCCCCCCGGTCGGGGCATCGGGATCGTACATTGTGACGACGATGCTTCTGGTACCAGCCGGAACGTGTGCCCACGAGATGCGAGGCGAGACGTTGTCGCCACGACATCCAAATCCGTTGTACACCTGAGTATTCGTGAACTGACCGTCATGATCGAGATCGTCAACCGTGACAGTCAGCGGTTCAGCCAAAGCAACTGCGGGCACGGCTGCGCAAAGTACCGTGGAGAAAAGACTCGATCGCAGAAAAATACCCCATCTCATGGCGAGATCCTGAGAGAAGTTCGGTGTGATGTTTCGCCCAACCGGATTGACACGCGATATGCCGTGCATGCTCCGGTCGTCGACGCGGATTCAAGGCTCGCGCTTCAACCATGAGTCGCAACCATGACGTGCTCACCCTGGTGCTTGTGCGACAGCCTGCGCGACACATCCTAGGATCATCGTGAATTCGGCAGAAGGTCGGCGGACAACATCATCATGTTGCGTGAAACAGAACAATCCGCGACCGTATGCCGGAGCGGCTCGTCGCGCTTGCGGCATGCCATGGGCGCGCACTCGATCCGCAAGATCGATCCCCCGACCGGGCAGGCAGATTGCTCCTTGCATCGATTCCCGATCATCGCCCCCCGGAGACAACGATGCCGAACGACCTCAACCCGCCGCCGCCCCAGCGCCAGCGTCTCGGCGAATGGATGGCCCGCGAGGAAGCGCACATGGCCGCGTTCCGCGAAATATTCGCGGCGGAAGCCCGCGCGCATGCCGGCGACCGGCTGCGCACGCCGGCCGTGCAGGAACTCGCGCGGCTGTTCGACGACCACGCGGTGCTACGCATGACGCTGGTCCGCGCGATCGAGGAGGCGGTCGAATCGGGCCGCCGGCTCGGCTATACGTCGATCGACGGGTTGATGACCGTCCTGGATCACCTGATGACCTACACGCCGCCGTTCAGCGACGCGAGCCTGATCGTGTGCCCGATCAATGCCTTTCTCGACTGGCCGATGTGCATGCCGTCGGGCCATGCGCTGTTTCGCGACGCCGCCGTCAACGCGCATCTGCAGAACGTGCTGAACGTATGGTGCGGCTTCCTGGGCGGCCCGCATTCGCGCGCGCATCTCGACACGTCGGCGCCCGACGGCTGGTTCTGCGACGCGGCGAGCAAGCGCATCGGGCTATCGCAGTTCCAGTATCGCGACGACCAGCCGCACGGCGGCTTCACGTCATGGAACGACTTCTTCACGCGGCGCTTTCGCGACGACGCGCGCCCGGTCGCGGCGCCCGACGATCCGCACGTGATCGTCAGCGCGTGCGAGGCCGCGCCGTACCACATCGAATCGAACGTGAAGCTGCGCGACCGGTTCTGGATCAAGGCGCAGCCGTATTCGCTGCGCGACATCTTCACGCCGGCCCGGCTGTCGCTCGCCGAGCGCTTCGTCGGCGGCGACCTGTACCAGGCCTATCTCAGCGCGTACAACTACCATCGCTGGCACGCGCCGGTGCGCGGGGTCGTCACGCATGCGTACCGGGTCCACGGCACCTACTATTCGATCGTCGAGGCGGAAGGCCCCGACCCGGCCGGGCTGAACGACTCCCAGGGGTACACGACGGCGGTCGCGACGCGCGCCGTGGTCGCGATCGCCTGCGACGATCCCGGCATCGGCACCGTGGCCGCCGTGTTCGTCGGCATGGGCGACGTGTCGTCCTGCGTGATCGACGTCGTGCCGGGCCAGCGCGTCGACAAGGGCGACGAGATCGGCTATTTCCAGTTCGGCGGCTCGACCTGTTGCCTGCTGTTCGAAGCCGGTGTGATCGACCGGTTCGTGTATGCGCCGCCGTTCGACCACGACACCGCCGTCGTGAACGTCAATTCGCCGGTCGCGATCGCACGGTGAGTCGCACGTGCGTCGGGCTCGCAGGCTCGACGCACGCCGGCTGTCGGTGCAATGTTTTCAACGGTTTGTAATGGCGCGGAACGCGGGCGGTGCGTCGGTCAGCGTGACACGACGCATGGCGCGGCCGCTACGGGTTCACGCCGCCCGAGGCGCGAGGGAATCGATCAGCGCGCCGTTGAAGGCCGGCAGGTCGTCCGGCTTGCGGCTGGTGATGAACGGGCCGTCGCGTACGACCTCCTGGTCGACCCACTTGCCGCCCGCATGACGGATGTCGTCCTGCAGGCTCGGCCAGCTCGTCATCGTGCGGCCTTCCACGAGGCCGGCGGACACGAGCAGCCAGCCGCCATGGCAGATCGCCGCGATCGGCTTGCCGGCCCCGACGGCCGCCGTCACGAACTCGCGCGCGGCCGGCACCATCCGGATCGCGTCGCCGTTCACGACGCCGCCGGGCAGCACGACCGCGTCGTAATCGCCCTCGCGCGCGTCGTCGAACGTGCGGTCGACCTTCACGCGCGCGCCCTTGTCGACGTGCCTGAAGCCCTGGATCTCGCCACCCTTCTCCGAAATCACGTCGACCTGCGCGCCTTCCGCCGCGAGCGCGCGCTGCGGTTCGACGAGTTCGGCTTCCTCGAAGCCGTCGACCGCGAGGATCGCCACCTTGCAATGAACCAGCCTTCCGCTCATGAAGCCCTCCGTCAGTGACGCGGCACACGTCGTGCCGCGCCGGTTTCGCAGCAAGCGGCGTGCCGTTTCCGCCCACGGGACGCGCGCGCCATCCGGGCACGATTGCGCGGCGGGCGGGCGGCTGATCGCGTTCGACAAGGATCCGAGGGAGATCGAGACGGCGCAGGGCATCGAGGATGCGCGCCCGGCACGCGGATTTCCCGCGTGCAAGGGCCGATGCCGTCCGGGCGGCGACCGCCGCCTGCGAACCGTGAGACGCCGTCGCGCACCGCGCTACTGCAGGTGACTCGCCGCGTCCAGCATCGCGTCGGTCACTTCGATCGTGAGCGTCAGGCTCTCATCGGTATCGGGCACACGGTCGAGCATCGCCTGCACCGTGTCATGCAAAATCGCATGCACGCGCATCCGCGTGCCGTCGTCGAGCGCCGCATACCGCTCCATCGTGTCGCTGTCGAGCGCGAGTTCGACCGCATGCCGCGCGTATTCGGGCGGCGCATCGGCCGTCAGCGCCCAGGACGAATGGAACTTGATCCTGCCCGTCGCGACGTCGACATGGACCGTCGTATCGAGACCGTCCGCCTCGAACGCGTCGCCGTCGATCTCGTCGATGTCGTCGATCTCTTCGTTCTCCCGCCGGTTCCGGGAATTCGAATGCATGATGCCCTCCTGTGTGATGGCGGCGTGCCCGTCCCGGGAAACCTCGCCGCCTTCGTCGGCACGGCGCCGTCAATAGCCGCTGGAACCCGCGCTGCCCGCCCCGCCGGCGCCTCCGCCGCCCGTGCCCGTCGAGCCGGGCGAGCTGCCGTTGCCGGCGCCGGTGCCGCTGCCGCCCGCCCCCGCGCCGTTGGGGCCGCCCGGCTTCACATGGCCGGCCGATCCGCTGTGCGAACGCGAGCCTTGTGTCGCACCCTGCCGCTGCACGGGTGCAGGCGGAGGCGGTGCGACCGTATTGCCGTTGGTGCCCGGCGTCGACATGTCCATCGACGGATTCGGCGCGCCGGTGCCCTCGTCCGGGCGCTGCGAGTTCTGCGCCCATGCGGCCGGCGCGGCCGCGATGATCGCGACAGCCGCGCACGCCAGCACGCGCGGCGCGACACACTTCGATTCGGATGCGGATTTCATGAAGTTTTCTCCCTGATAGAGACCACGTGATGGAAATTCCTGCCCCTTCCTTTCAGCAAGGCCCATGCCGCCGTCGGCATGCGTGCTGGCTTTCATGTCGACATCGGTGCTCGCACGCGGGATCTCCGCAGCGCCGCCGGTAAGCGGGCACCCCATCCGCAGCGTCGGCGTTGACGCGTTCACGTTTCAGCGCCCAGCCGCGCGCGCATCGACGCGGTGATGCGCTGCCGCGCGTGCGCATAGCCTTCCCACGGATCGCGTTTCAACGCATCGAGGCGTTCACGCAGCGTGTCGATCGTCCATTGCGCACCGCCCGTCGTGTCGGGCACCTCGTCCCAGTCGAGCGGCACCGATACGCCCATGCCGGGCCGCGCGCGCACCGAATACGCGGCGATCGTGCTCGCGCCGCGGCCGTTGCGCAGGTAGTCGACGAAGATCTTGCCGCGCCGGTGGCGCGGCCCCATCGTCGCGGTGAAACGGTCGGGCAGCGCGCCCGCGACGTGCTGCGCCACCGCGCGCGAGAAATCCTTCACGTCGTCCCAGCCCGCATGCCGCGTAAGCGGCACGACGACGTGCAGCCCCTTGCCGCCGCTCGTCTTGCAGAACGACGCGAGGCCCAGCTCGTCGAGCAGCCCGCGCACGAGCTGCGCGGCGTCGATCATCGCGCGCCACGGCAGCGCCGGATCGGGATCGAGGTCGAATACGATGCGGTCCGGCCGCTCGATGTTCGACGCGTGCGCGTTCCACGTGTGCAGCTCGACCGTGCCCATCTGCGCGGCGCCGAGCAGCGCATCGACGCTGTCGATCGACAGCAGCGGCCCGTGGCCGGGATCGAGCCCTTCGTGCTGCGTGACGAACGGGATCTCGCGGCGCTCGGCATGCTTCTGGAAGAACAGTTCGCCGGCGATGTCACCCGGTGCGCGCACGAGCGACACGGGCCGGCCCTTCAGGTCCGGCAGCAGCCACGGCGCGACCCATTGCCAGTAGTGCGCGAGGTCGATCTTGCGCGTGCCGCTTTGCGGATCGAGCACCCGATCGGGATGCGTGATGCGCACGCGGCCGACACGATCGTCGGCGGCCGCGCGCTGCGTGTCGCCGGCAGACGCGGACGCTCGCGCGCCGTGCTTTTGGCCGTGCGCCGTATCGGGTTGCGGGGCATGCGAGGATGCGTCGTGCGCCGCGCGGGTTTCGTTCATCGTCGCCTCCGTTTCGGTTGGCCGCGGCACTTCGCGGACGATCTGCCGCGCCGGCTTGTCTTCGCGCAGCGCGATGAACGCCGCCTGCCGCACGATGCCGTCGCTCGTCCATTCCGCGAATTCGCATTCGGCGACGAGCGTCGGCTCGACCCAGTGGACGCGCGTGCGGGACCGTTCGCGCGGCGGCGGATCGAACGGCGTCGTGCCGCGTTCGTGCCGGCGCAGCGTCGCCGCGAGCCGGTCGAGCAGACGTGTGTCGAACCCCGTGCCGACCCGGCCGACATAGCGCAACGGCGGTTTGCCGCGTGGTTGCTTGCCGCCCGCGGCCGGTTCGTACACGCCGAGCAGCAGCGCGCCGAAGCCATGCCGGCTGCCCGACGGCTCGGTATAGCCGCCGATCACGAACTCCTGGCGCCGCCGGCATTTCAGCTTGATCCACGCGGACGAGCGGCCGCCGCGATAGCGTGAATCCGCGCGCTTGCCGATCAATCCTTCGAGCCCCGTATCGCACGCGCTCGCGATCAGCGACGCGACGTCGTCGCCGAGATCGAGCGAGTAGCGCAGCCGCGCGGGATCGCTGCCGGCGAGCAACGGTTCGAGCAGCGCGCGCCGCGCGGTGAGCGGCGCATCGCGCAGGTCGTATCCGTCGACGAAGGGCAGGTCGAACACGAACAGCGTCACCGCGTCCGAACGGCCCGCGCCGAGCGCGTTCTGCAGTGCCTGGAAATCGGGCAGCCCGTGCTCGCCGAGGACGACGGCCTCGCCGTCGAGCCACGCGTTCTCGACCTCGAGCGCCGCGAGCGCGTCGCGCTGCACGCGCAGCTTCGCGGTCCAGTCGCGACCTTCGCGCGTCATCAGCGTGACGTGCCGGCGCGCACCGCCGCCCGCGATCCGGGCCAGGATCCGGTATCCGTCGAATTTCACTTCGTAGCGCCAATCATCGTGCGCGGGCGGGGCATCGACGAGCGTCGCGAGTTGCGGCGTCACGCGCTCGGGCAACGCAGCGCGCACCGCGCCTTCCACCTGCGACGGATCGATCGCCGTCGTGCGCGCCCCGCCGTCAGGCGGCGGATGGGCAGGCGCCGTGCGCGACGCCCGGGTCCGGCCGTCATGCACGCTGCCCGGCTGCTGCGCGACGACATCGAAGCTGGCCGCATCGCGCGCGTCGTCGTCGCGTTCCTTGATCAGCAGCCATTGCTCCTGGCGTCCTTGCTGCCGCCCGCTGCGCACCAGCGCCCAGCCGCCGTGCAGCTTCGTGCCGTCGAGCCGGAACGTCAGCTTGCCCGCACGATAACCGTCGCGTGCCCGGGCAATGCCGCCGTCGGGTGTCCACGTGCCCTCGTCCCACACGGTGACCGAGCCCGCGCCGTAATGGCCGGCCGGGATCTCGCCTTCGAACGACGCATATTCGAGCGGATGATCCTCGACGTGCACGGCTAGTCGTTTCACCGACGGGTCGACGCTCGGCCCTTTCGGCACCGCCCATGACTTCAGCGTGCCGTCGAGTTCGAGACGGAAGTCGTAGTGCAGCCGCCGGGCGTGATGCTCCTGGATCACGAAGCGCAGCGGCCGGGCCGTGCGCGCGGACGGTCGCGTTTTATGCGCGTCGTGCGCCTTGTGCGGCTGATGCGCCTTCTGCACGCTCGCGTCCGCATCCGCGCGCACGCGCCGTCGCCCGTGCGCCCCCTCGGGTTCCGGCGTCGCATCGAAGCGGCGCTTGCGGCGATAGGGTTCGAGCTTGCCGGCCATCGCGTCACCCTCCTTCCCGCGCCGTCACGCAGCGTGCTTGCGGCGCACGGCGGTCTTCTTCGCCGCGTGCGTGCCGGTCGCGCCGTGCTTCGCGGCCGCGCGCTTCGCCGGCGTCTTTGCCGGTGCCTTCGCCGTGCCTTTCGCGGACGTCTTCGCCGCCGGCTTGCGCCGCGCGCCCGTCGATGGCGAAGGCGCACGGTCTTCCTCGTCGTCGTCCGCGCGCGCGGCACGCGCACCACCGCCGCCCTTCAGGCTGCGCTTGAGCAGCTCGGTGAGATCGACCACGTTGGTCGCCGTGCGCGCCGTCTGCGCGGGCCGGTCCTCGATTTCCTCGATGCGGCCCGCGCGCACCTTGCGCTCGACCAGCTCGAGGATGTCGTCGCGGAACGTGTCGTGATACTCGTCGGGCGTCCAGGAGCCCGACATGTCGTCGATCAGCTTCTTCGCCATCGCGAGTTCGCGCGCACTGACGCCCGCGCGCTTCGCGTCGTCGGCCGGCACCGACAGTTCGTCCAGCGGCCGCAGTTCCTCCTGCCAGCGCAGCGTATCGAGCGCGAGCAGCGGCCCGACCGGAATCAGCGCGCCGAGATGCTGGCGGTCGCGCATCACGACGTGCGCGATGCCGATCTTGCCGCTGTCCTTCAGCGCGTCGCGCAGCAGCGCATAGACCTTCTCGCCCTTGCGGTCCGGCACGAGGTAGTACGGCGTGTCGAGATACAGGAACGACACGGCATCCTCGTCGACGAACGTGACGATGTCGACGGTCTGCGTCGACTCGGGGTTCGCCGCGCGGATCTCGTCGTCGGTCAGCACGACATAGCGCTCCTTCTCGTACTCGTAGCCGCGCACGATGTCCTCGCGCGTGACTTCCTTGCCGGTGCGCTTGTTGACCTGCCGATAGCCGACCGGGTCCATCGAGCGCTTGTCGAGCAGCCGGAACGACGGCTTCACGGTGCGCGTGGCCGGGAACAGCTGCACGGGCACGTGAACGAGCCCGAAGCTGATCGCGCCTTTCCAGATCATGCGTGTCATCGATGTCCTCCTAGCGGCGTCCGTCGCCGCACGCAGCCGTCACGGCTTTCGGCAACGGCTGCGCCGCACGATGCTGACGTGGCCGTTGCGCTCCAGGATCGCCGCGTCGACGTCCGACAGGTCGTCCGCGCCGAGCGCCTGGCGCACGCTCTCATGGACGTCCGTCGGCGTGATCAGCGCCGCGCGCATCTGCGCGTCGTCGAAGCGGCCGTTGCGATATACCTCGCGCTCCGCGCCGACCAGCAGCCGTTCGAGCCGGCGCGAGCGCACGCAGGCCCAGCCGATCACGCGATGCAGCAGCGCGATCGCGAACGACGCGGCCACCGTCGCGACGAACGGCGACGCGCCGACCACCGCGCGGCTCAGGATCGCGCCGAGCAGGATGCCGACCACGTAGTCGAACGGCGAACGCTGGCCGAACGCGCGCCGCCCGGCGATGCGGATCAGCACCAGCGCGATCGCGAACACGACGATCGCCCGCAGCACCATCTGCCCGGGGCCGAGCATCCGGCCCTGTCCGAACAGCGCGACGACGACGTCCATGATCGCGTGGCGCTAGGCCGGCAGCTCGGCGGCCTGCTGCTCGCGTGCCCAGACGCGATGGCGGCCGAGGTGGTCGGACAGGTCGTTCAGGACTGCGTCGAGATCGACGGCCTGCCCGACGCACACGCCTTCGGCCGGGTCCGGCAAGTGGGCGGCGCTCAGCAATTGCCGCCCCGACCCGACGGCCGCGATCGGCTTCAGGTGCTTGAACGCTTCGCGCACGAAATGCCGCGCGTCGGCGCTGTGCGCGAGGTCGCGGCCGTCGCCGTCGCCGCCGCACACGAACACCGCGTCGAACATCACCGACGGCATGCCGGCCAGCGTCGCCTGCGGCACGATGCTGCCGATCGGCGCCAGCGTCGGCGCGACGATCGTCGGCACCGCGTGCGCGGCCAGCAGCGCATCGCGCACCTGCTGGACGAGCGCCTCGCTCGTGCCGGCGGTCGCGATCAGCGCGATCTTGCGCGACCGGATGCCGGGCTTCGCGCGGCCGATCAG
>NZ_JAAGPC010000116.1:0-27879 GCF_017104595.1 Burkholderia sp. Tr-20390
CACGGCGGAAAACGGCGCCACGCTCGTCATCCCGGGTAGCCACAAGTGGGACGACGAGCGCATGCCGACGCAGGAGGAAGCCATTCCCGCGACCATGTCGGCCGGCGATGCGCTGTTCTTCATCGGCCGGCCGGGCGAGGACGATCCGCTCGACGGCGCCCTGTTCCACACCGTCACGCTCACCCATTTCCAGTACCGCGTGCTCGCGCCGGCCGGCTGGAAGGAGCGCGTGCAGCGCGCACACGACTGGCGCGCGCTTGCCACGCTGCCGTGGATCTGGACGCCGCCGGCGTCCGCGCACCACCGGCTGCTGTCGCGGCGCTTCGCGGAGGCCGGCGCGCAGCCGCTCAAGGTGGCCGAGGTCGACCAGGAGCAGTCGATGCTCGATCTCGTCAAATCGGGGATCGGATTGACGCTTGCGCGCGACTCGACCGCGCTGGCCGAAGCGCACGCGCATGCGCTGACGATCGTCGAGCCCGTGACGGTGCCGACCGAACTGACGTTCGTGACGCTCGCCGAGCGGCGCGACGAACCGGCGATCGCGGCGGCGCTGCGGCTGATCGAAGCGCAGTGGGCGATATGAGTGCTGCTGATAGCGCCGGGGCTGGCCGCGCACCGGGCGTCAACGCCCGACAGGTCGCCGGTCGGCAGCCGGCGACCGTACGGGCCATCACGCGTGCGTGAATGGGGAAATCACGGGACCGAGCCTCCCGGCCGCGGCGTGTCGCCGCGTCCCGCCGGTCGTCACGCCACCTTCGCGGGCTTTTTGCTAGATTGTGCGTTCGCACACCGCGAGACCCCGATTGAAGGAGACCCGCATGGCCCGCAACATCGAGATCAAAGCCCGCGCCCGCGAATTCGACCAGCTGCGCGAACAGGCGGCCAGGCTCGCGACCGAAGCGCCGCTGTTCTATCGCCAGCAGGATTTCTTCTATGACGTGCCGCGCGGCCGGCTCAAGCTGCGCCGCTTCGAGGATGGCACGCCGGCCGAACTGATCTTCTACCAGCGCGACGACCGCGACGGCCCGAAGGCGTCGTACTACACGCGCAGCCCGGTGACGAACCCCGACGCGATGCACGCGCTGCTCGCCACCGCGCTGACCACACGCGGCATCGTGACGAAGGAACGGCACGTGTACCTCGCGGGCCGCACGCGCATCCACCTCGACCGCGTCGACGGTCTCGGCGATTTCATCGAACTGGAAGTCGTGCTCGGCCCCGATGACGACGAAGCCGGCGGCGAAGCCGAAGCACACGACGTGTTCGCGAAGCTCGGCGTGTCGCAGGATGACCTCGTCGCCGTCGCGTATGTCGACCTGCTGAACGCCGACACGCCGCACGAAGCGGCCTGATCCGGCCCTGCCCCGAGGCGGCGCAACCCGCGCCGCCTTCACCCTTGCCGCCGCGCGGTGGCCGCGTCAGGCGGCGCCGGGCGCCAGATGCGCCAGTGGCAGCGCGCCGTTGCGCTTGAAGGTCGTCAGCACGATGTTCGAGCGCACGCTGTCGACACCCGGCACGCGCATCAGCTTCTTCATCACGAACTGCGACAGCGCGTTCAGGTCGGGCGCGACGATCCGCAGCAGGTAGTCGGCATCGCCCACCACCGCATGGCATTCGAGTACCTCGGGCAGCACGTCGATCTGCTGCTGGAACTGCTCGATGATCGAGTCGCCGTGGTGCTTGAGCTTGAGGCTCGTGAACGCGGTGACGCCGAGCCCGAGTTTTTCGGGGCGCAACATCACGCGGTAGCCTTCGATCACGCCGGCCGCCTCGAGCCGCTGCAGCCGCCGGCCGATCTGCGACGGCGACAGCGGCACCTCCTCGCCGAGCTGCTGATGCGTCGCGCGGCCGAAGCGCTGCAGCACGTCCAGCAGCGCGAGATCGAAGTGATCGAGTTCCAGCATGAGCATTCTCCGCATTAATTCGTTATTTAATGCGCGATTATCGCATCATCAAGCGAATCAACGCCAACTATGCGCCCATTCCGCGCGCAGCCCGCTCTACACTTGCATGGTTCCCAACCGCCACGTGCAGAGCCAGATCATGTCCACCGTCGTCACCGCGAAACTGCAGGAGCAGTTCGATGCGGGCCTCGAAACCCGCGCCGATTTCACCATCGACCAGCCGCTCGCGCGTTACGGCCAGGTCGACCACGCGGTGTGGAAGCAGCTCTATGCACGCCAGTCGGCGCTGCTGCGCGGGCGCGCCTGCGACGCGTTCGTCGCGGGGCTCGGGAAGATCGACCTGCCGGCCGATCGCGTGCCGTCGTTCGCCGACGTGAACCGCCAGTTGAAGCCGGCAACGGGCTGGCAGATCGTCGCGGTGCCGGGCCTCGTGCCCGACCGCGTGTTCTTCGAGCATCTCGCGAACCGGCGCTTCCCCGTCACCTGGTGGATGCGCCGTCCCGACCAGCTCGACTACCTGCAGGAACCCGACTGCTTCCACGACCTGTTCGGCCACGTGCCGCTGCTGATCGATCCGGTGTTCGCCGACTACATGCAGGCGTACGGCCGCACCGCGCTCGCGGTCGCCGACGATGAAGCGGCGCTGGCGCGCCTCGCGCGGCTCTACTGGTATACGGTGGAATTCGGGCTGATCCGCGATGCGCGCGGCACGAACGGGCTGTCGATCTATGGCGCCGGGATCGTGTCGAGCAAGGGCGAAAGCCTGTACAGCCTCGAAAGCGCGGCGCCGAACCGGCTCGGCTTCAACCTCGAGCGCGTGATGCGCACGAAGTACCGGATCGACACGTTCCAGAAGACCTACTTCGTGATCGACGATTTCGCGCAGCTGTTCGCGCTCGCCGACGTCGACGGCCGTGCACTGGCCGACCGGCTGGCGGCGCTGCCCGAATTCGCGGCCGGCGCGGTGCTCGAGACCGATCGCGTGCTGCATCGCGGCACGGGCGACGGCTGGCCCGACGACGCGGACGCGTGACGCTCGAGGGGGCCGGAACCAGCCTCTGCCGGCCTCCCGATCGCCTTCCCCGGATACCCGTCGCCGGTCGCCCGTCCCCGGATGCCCGTCGCCGGATGGCCGTCCCACAACTATGAAACAATGACCGATGCCGGCTTCGCCGCGCGGCGCAGCCGCGCGCGGGCGCCGTTACCGACCGAGAGGTGCAAGATGATCCACAAGCTCACATCAGAAGAACGCAAGACCCGGCTCGAAGGCCTGCCGCTCTGGACGGCCGTACCGGGCCGCGATGCGATCCAGCGCAGCCTGCGCTTCGCCGATTTCAACGAAGCATTCGGCTTCATGACGCGCGTCGCGATCAAGGCGCAGGAAATGAACCACCATCCGGAATGGTTCAACGTGTACAACCGCGTCGACATCACGCTGTCGACCCACGATGCCGACGGCCTGACCGATCGCGACATCGAACTGGCGCTGTTCATCGACCGTGCCGGCGCGCACGCGCAACCGGCCGCCTGAGGCCTTCCTCTACCGCCGCGCGTCTTTCGATGCGCGGCGCGTCAACTTTTCATTTCGATGAACGTTTTCTAGGATGTAGTCAGCGAAAGCCTTCAGCTTTCCAAGCCATCCTTAAGGCGCACGTAAGTCTCGTACGCATTCCGTGCCTTGGGGTCCAATCCTTCCAGTTGTAGCGCGCTTTCGCGCTGTACAATCAGCAGCGCATACGGCTTGGAGAGCGCGCTGGCCTCTTCGCAGAGTTTGAGTTCGTCGCCGCTCGACGGCGAGCGGGCGCGCCAGAAATTGATCGCGGCTTCTAGGTCGTTGATCGAAATATCGGACATGTTTGGATTTAATCGTTCGCTGGCCGCCATGCTTGATGTCAGGTGTTGCGGCGCCCCTGTGGAAACGGCGTCGTGCTGTCCGCGTGCCTGAACCGCCAACCCATTGTACTTGAGCGAACTTCATGCGACTCCTTCTGATCGAAGACGACCGCCCCATCGCACGCGGTATCCAGAGCAGCCTCGAGCAGGCTGGCTTCACCGTCGACATGGTGCATGACGGCATCTTTGCCGAACAGGCGCTGGCACAGAACCGCCACGAACTCGTGATCCTCGACCTCGGCCTGCCGGGCATCGACGGGATGACGCTGCTCACGCGCTTCCGCCAGACCAACCGCCACACGCCCGTCATCGTGCTGACCGCACGCGACGAGCTGAACGACCGGATCCAGGGCCTGAACTCCGGCGCCGACGACTACATGCTCAAGCCGTTCGAGCCGGCCGAGCTCGAAGCGCGCATCCGCGCAGTGATGCGCCGCAGCGGCCCGCACAGCGACATGCCGCGTCCGGAAGTGTCGCTCGGCGGCGTCCGCCTGTCGGGCGTCGACCGCCGCATCTTCAACGACGACAAGCCGCTCGAACTGTCGCCGCGTGAATTCGCGGTGCTCGAGATGCTGCTGCTGCGTCACGGCCGCGTCGTCAGCAAGGCCCAGCTGCAGGATCACCTCACGCACTTCGGCGGCGATCTCGGCGACACCGCGATCGAAGTCTACGTCCACCGCGTGCGCAAGAAACTCGAGCAGTGCCGTGTCGAAATCGTCACGGTGCGCGGCTTCGGCTACCTGCTGCAGGAAATCCGCCAGACGGCGAGCGTCTGAGCGGCACCGCACGCCGGGCGGCCGCGTGCCGCCCGCGTGTGCGCGCTGCTCCGCGTCGCCGCCCGGCGCACGACCGCGCCGCTCCTAGTGAGCGGCGCTTATCCATTTGCCCGTCGAAATGTCTCCTGATCCGGCTGTGACCACCAGCCTGCGCCGCTCGCTGCTTCGGCGCCTCGCCGCCCCGCTGTCGATGCTCGCGCTGATGAGCGGCCTGATCGCCTACTGGCTCGCGTGGCAATACACGCAGCACGTGATCGACCGCTCGCTCGCCGATCTCGCGACCGCCATCTCCAAACAGATCCAGATCGCCGGCCCCGACGCGCCGTTCACGGTGCCGCCGCTCGCGCAGGCGATGTTCTCCGATCCCGCCGAAGCACTGATCTACCGGATCAGCGACGGCGAACAGGAACTCGCCGGCGATCCGAAGCTGCCGCTGCAGGGGATCAACGTGCGCCGCATGCATCACGCGTACGTGTTCGAGGCCGAATACGACAACCGCGCGGTGCGGGTGGCGCAGGTGCGCGTCGACGACGTCGAAGGCGGCAAGCCGATGGTCGTCGAGGTCGCGCAGCCGGTGCGGCACCGCTACCGGATCGCGGCCGAATTCCTCGTCGCGATCATGATGCCACTGCTGCTGCTGCTGCTCGCGGGCTGGGGCATCGTGTGGCGCGTCGTGAACCAGCAGCTCGGCCCGCTCACGCACCTGGCCGATTCGCTGAACCGGCAGACCCACACGTCGCTGGAACCCGTCGACGAAACCGAGGTGCCGCTGGAAATCCGGCCGCTGACGAGCGCGATGAACGCGCTGCTCGGCCGCCTGAAGACCGCGCTCGACGCGCAGCGCAAGTTCATCGCCGATGCCGCACACCAGTTGCGCACGCCGCTCACGGCCGTGAAGCTGCACGCGGAGCAGGCAGCCGTCGCGCGCGACCCGCACCAGACCTTCGCCGCGGTGCGCGAACTGCGCGCGGCCGCCGACCGCGCGGTGCGGCTGTCCAACCAGTTGCTGTCACTCGCCCGGGCGGAGCCAGGCGAACAGGCCGCGCGATTCGTCGACGTCGACCTCGCGGCGATGGCGTTCGAGACGGGTGCCGAGTGGGTGCCGCGCGCGCTTGCGTCGCACGTCGACCTCGGCTTCCAGCGCACCGACGATCCGGGTGACGACGAGAAGCTGGTCGTGCGCGGCAACCCCGTGCTGCTGCGCGAGGTGATCGCGAACCTGCTCGACAATGCGCTGAAGTACGTGCCGCTCGCGCGGCCGGACGGCGCACGGATCACGGTGAACGTCGCGCGCGGCGCGCTCGAGGACGGCCAGCCGGCCGCCGAGATCGTCGTCGAGGACAACGGCCCCGGCGTGCCCGCCAATCAGCAGGCCGACCTGTTCAAGCGCTTCTTCCGCGGCGACGCGCAAAGCGGCAACGGCGTCGAGACGGGTGCCGGGCTCGGCCTCGCGATCGTGCACGACATCATCGCGATGCACGGCGGCACCGTCTCGTACGAAGATGCATCGGAAGGCGGCTCGCGCTTCGTGGTGAGGGTGCCGCTGGTCGCGCGCACCGAGAAGCCGGCCAGCGAAACACCGGCCGCCGCGTCGACGCACTAAGGAACTGAGGCACTGAGGGACTCGCGGCGGGCGGCCGCTGATCGGGCCGCGCGCCGGATGAGGAGGCGGAAAGCACGGCTGCACGATGCGGCAGCCATCCGCTGAAACGACAGCGGCAGCGCACGATGCGCCGCCGCCTGCATCACTTCTTGCTTTTCTTGTCCTTCGACCGGGACTCGGACTTGCCGTCCTTCTTGTCCTTCTTCTTCTTCTTGCCGCCCTCGTCGGACGTCGCGAGCAGCGTGCCGCGGCACGACGCCGCGCCGCAATGGCACGCGTACTCGCGCTTGAGCGTCTTCGTCAGCTTCGCGTCGATCACGAGGCCGTAGTCGTAGAACAGTTCCTCTTCCGGCCCGATGTCGCGCAGCGCGTGGATGTACACGCGGCCTTTGACTTCCTCGGCTTCGCAGTTCGGCGCGCACGAGTGATTGATCCAGCGCGCGCTGTTGCCGTCGATCTTGCCGTCGATCACCCCGCCCTCGTCCAGTGCGAAGTAGAACGTATGGTTCGGTTCGCTCGGGTCGTGCGGGTGGCGGCGCAGCGCCTCCTTCCACGAAATTCGTTCGCCCTTGTATTCCACTACGCGCTCGCCGGCCTTGATCGGCGCCACGGCGAACACGCCCTTGCCGTGTACTCCCGAGCGGCGCACCGCGATCCTGCGTGAACTCATCGAACGAATCCTTGTGAAGACGACTTGAATGGAAGACGACCGTGGTCACGGCCTGGCGTCGCGCAAAACGAAAACGCGGCACCGGTGGGTGCCGCGTCGGGGCATGCGGCGAATCACCCGCATCCTACACGTTCACGATTGCTTCGTTCAACATCACACGCAATATTGCGCGCGCGGTGCTCAACGCTGGCCGAATGCGATGTCGCCGAACAACGCCTTGTGCTCGCGCGGCTGCGAGCGCCAGTATTGCGGCGGCGCCGTCACCTGCGCGCCGAGCTCGGCCGCCGCATGCCACGGCCAGCGCGGGTCGTACAGCATCGCACGCGCCATCGCGACGAAATCGGCATCGCCGGCCTCGATGAGCCGGTTCGCATGCGCGGGCTCGTTGATCAGGCCGACGGCGATCGTCGGCATGCCGACCGCGCGCTTCACCGCCTGCGCGAACGGCACCTGGTAGCCGGGCGACAGCGGAATCTTCTGCAGCGGCGACACGCCGCCAGACGACACGTCGATCCAGTCGCAGCCGCGGCGCTTCAGTTCGTGCGCGAACGCGATCGTATCGTCGAGCTCCCAGCCGCCTTCGACCCAGTCGGTCGCGGACACGCGCACACCGACCGGCCGGTCTTCCGGAAACGCCGCGCGCACGATCTCGAAGATCTCGAGCGGAAAGCGCATGCGGTTTTCGAGCGAGCCGCCGTATTCGTCGGTGCGCTGGTTCGCGAGCGGCGACAGGAACTGATGCAGCAGGTAGCCGTGGGCCGCGTGCACCTCGATCGCGTCGATGCCGAGCCGTGCGGCCCGCTTCGCCGACGCCGCGAACGCTTCGCGGATCCGGTTCAGGCCCGCGGCATCCAGTGCGAGCGGCGGCGTCTCGCCATCCTTGTGCGGCACGGCCGATGGCGCATGCGGCAACCAGCCGCCGTCGGCGACGGACACGAGCTGACCGCCCTGCCACGGCACGTTGCTCGACGCCTTGCGCCCCGCATGCGACAACTGCATCGCGATGCGGACCGGCGAATGCTTGCGGATCGCGGCCAGCACCGGCTTCAACGCGGCTTCGGTCGCGTCGTCCCAGAGGCCGAGGTCGCCATGCGTGATACGCCCGTCGGGTTCCACCGCGGTCGCCTCGATGCAGAGCAGCCCCGCGCCCGACAGCGCGAGATGGCCGAGGTGAATCATGTGCCAGTCGGTCGCTTCACCGCGTTCGGCTGAATACTGGCACATCGGGGAGATCACGATCCGGTTCGGAAGGGTCACGCCACGCAGCGTGAACGGGGAAAACAGCGCAGTCATGGAAGCCGCTCGCCAGGAAGGGAAAGAGCGAACGAGCGTAGCACGCAGGCGGCCAGCGTGCAGATGGCGCGTCCGGCAGTAAGCGGATGGTCAGGTACGGCGCGCGGCAGGTGGCCGGCAATGGAGAAAAGGCGGCGCATACGGCGATGCGCCGGCCTGCAACGCATGCGGGCCGGGCATCCTGTTCGCGGCAAGCGGCGGCGCCGCTGGCGGCGTCAGAGTCCGACGCTGTCGAGCCACTCCGCGAACATGCGTCGCGCCGCCGCCTCGAGCGCGGGGCCGTGCTGCGCGGTATCGGCGCGCAACTGGCACGCGTCGATGCCCGGCGTCGCCGTGATTTCGCCGGCGTTCGCGATCAGCCACGGTTCGAAACGGTCGGTGCGGATTTCCGGATGGCATTGCAGCGCCAGCACGTGCTGGCCCCATGCGAACGCCTGGTGACGGCAGGCCGGGGTCGAGGCAAGATGAATCGCCCCGCCCGGCAGGTCGAACGTGTCGCCATGCCAGTGCAGCATCGACGTCGCCGCACCATCGAGATGGCGCAGCGGCGATGCGCGACCGGCATCGGTGAGCGTCAGCGGCGTCCAGCCGAGTTCGTGCTGGGCAGCCGGATAGACGCGCGCCCCGAGCGCCCGGGCGATGAACTGCGAACCGAGACAGATCCCGAGGATCGGCAACCCGGCGTCGATGCGCTTGCGCACGAGCGCCGCGAGCGGCGCGATCGTCGGATACTGCGCATCGTCGTACACGCTGAGCGGCCCGCCGAGCACGACGAGCAGCGACGGCTCGAGCACGTCGAGCACCTCGACCCGCGACGACCCGACGTCGACGTAGCGCACCCGCCGGCCTCGTTCGCCGAGCACCTGCTCGAAGCTCCCGAGATCCTCGAAATGCACGTGGCGGATCGCCACGACTTCAGCGTTCATCATCGGCCTCCCGGTCGATCGACGGACGTCAGCCGGCGAAAATCTTCCAGGTCTTCTTCTGCGTCGCCGCGTCGGCCTCTTCCTGCACCGAGCAGTCGAGACGCAGATCGCTGTCGGACATCGAGATGTCGAGCGCCGCGCAATGATGCACGGTCTTCTTCGACAGCTTGCCCGGCTGGAAGTGAGCGCACGTCAAGCACATGCGCTGCGGCGGCGTCGCACCGGCCACCTGCAGTTCGCGCAGCGTCTTCAGCAGCGCGCGATACAGTGCGCCCTGCTCGTCCGCGCCGAGCTTGCCGACCGCTTTCGTCAGGAATTCAGGCCATTGCAGCGCCTTCTTCGCGGCCGTCCGGCCACGGGCCGACAGGCGCACGGCCAGTGCGCGGCCGTCGTCCAGCGCACGGCGCTTCTCGACGAGACCCTTCGTTTCGAGCGTGCTCACCGCATCGCTCGTGGTCGCCGCGGTCAGCTGCGTCTCGCGCGCGATCTCGCCGAGCCGCATCGGGCCCTTGCGCTGCAGCAGCAGCACGAGAATCTCGCCCTGCGTCGGCGTGAGGCCTGCGCCTTCCGCCCAATCCCATGCCTGGCTTCGCATGGCCGTACTCAACCGCAGCAGGCTGTGGGTCACACGTCCCGAAGCCTGATTCCCGTAAACGCCTTCGCTCATAGTCTTTTCGCTTTGCCGCCGCCCGGTTTGCCGAGCGGCCGTAGTGTGGAGATCGAATGTCTATCTCAAAACAGACATGCTCTTGCGAGTATGTCAGCACGGCCGTCGCGAGGGCACACGCGGCGGTCGCGTTCGCGGCGACCGGTAAGACACTCGACGTTCCGGTGTCCGCAAAGCCGACATTCTAAGCGAGAGCGGAAAATCGCACAGCTAAGTTATCCCCTTCATTCTGTGGAAAATCACTGGATAACCAAGATTTTTCGTTGTGCCAGCAATGTCGAACGACCGCCAAACGGTGCGCAAGGGCATTTTCCTGTTCGGATCGGCCATCGGGTCCACCGCAATGATCCACCGGGTTATCCCGTGCACAGATCGTTGACTTTGCAGCGGAATATCCGGTTATCCACAGATTTTCGGGACAACCGGCAACGATTTCGGCGGCAATCGGGGCCGCCGGCCGTTCAGTGAATCGCGACTCGGTCGACCCCGTAATCTGCAAAACATTTTTTCACTCGCGCCAACGTAAGCACTGCTGGCGGACCGTCTCATTGAGCGATTTTTCCTGTTTGAAAACGGTTCTCAACCACGATGCGTCGTTCACGCGCGCCTTCGCGAGCGCGCCGATCTCGTCGAGCGCCGCGCGCGAACCGAGCGCGGCCGCATGCGGCGCGATCCGGTCGAGCGTGTCGAGGATGTCTTCGGCGATCGTGCGGCGCTCACCCGTCTGAGGATTCACGCAGGTGCCCTCGAGCCCGAAGCGGCACGCCTCGAAACGGTTGAACGTGTACACGAGGTAGTCGTCCTCGGACAGCTTCAGCGGCCGGTCGGTCAGCAGGTAGCGCGCGAGCGTCTGGATGTAGCAGGCGATCGCCGCCGCGCGGTCGACCGACAGCGGCGTGTCCATCACGCGCACCTCGATCGTCCCGTAGCCGGGCTTCGGCCGGATGTCCCAGTAGAAGTCCTTCATCGAGTTGACGACGCCGGTGTTCACCATCTTCGTGAAGTACTCCTCGAAGCTGTCCCAGGTCAGCACGAACGGCGCGCGGCCCGACAGCGGGAACGCGAACACCGAATTCAGGCGTGCCGAATGGAAGCCGGTGTCGACGTTCTGCACGAACGGCGACGACGCGGACAGCGCGATGAAGTGCGGAATGAAGCGCGACATCGAGTGCAGCAGGAACAGCGCGCTGTCGGGATCGGGGCAGCCGATGTGCACGTGCTGGCCGAACACGGTGAACTGCTTGGCGAGATAGCCGTACAGCTCGGAGATGTACTGGAAGCGCGGCGCATCGTAGATCTGCCGGTCGCTCCATTGCTGGAACGCATGCGTGCCGCCGCCGGCCAGCCCGACGTTGAGCTGGTCGGCCGCCTTCACGAGCACGTCGCGGATCGCATGCAGCTCGCTCACCGCCTGCTCGTGCGAATGGCAGATGCCGGTCGACAGCTCGATCATGCTCTCGGTGATTTCCGGCGTGATGTTGCCCGGGAAGGTCTCGCCCTGGATCAGGCGCATCAGGTCGGAGGCCGCTTTGGTCAGGTCGTAGTTGTGCGTGTTGACGACCTGGATCTCCAGTTCGACGCCGAACGTAAACGGCTCGGAATTGACGAAGGTTTCGAGTGCCATGGCAGGTTCCGGAATCAGTTGCCGTCGCTGCGTTCACCGACCGCCGACAGGCAGCGGTACACGATGAACGGGCTGACGAGCTGCAGGATCACGATCGTGCACATCACGATCGCGCGCAGGTGCGGGTCGAAATTCGGATAGAGCTGGTAGGTGTCGTCGACGAGCAGGTACGACAGCGCGGACATCGGCGTGAGCGCGATGCCGAGCGCGACGCCCTGCTTCATGCCGATGCCGCTCGGCTTCGCGAACGCGACGACGCCGGCCAGCTTCGCGACGAGCCGCGTGACGATCAGCACGATCGCGAGCAGCCCGCCGAGCGCGATGTCGCCCCACGTGAACGACGTGAGCGTGAGCACGAACAGCGTCACCGTCAGCAGCCAGCCGGCCGTGCCGAAGTGCTCGGGCCACAGTTGCGGGCGCGCCTCGAGGTTCTTCACGATGATGCCGGCGAGCAGCAGGGTGAGCAGCGTCGACAGCTTCAGGGCCTGGGCGACGGCGATCGCGAGCATCACGAGCCCGAACAACGCGACGAACGAATGCTCGTCGCGCATCGTCGCGGTCATGTGGCGGAACAGGTAGTTGCACGAACGCGCGACGACATACGCGACGATGAACGAACCCGCGAGCAGGTAGAGCGGCTGCAGGATCGTCGCGAACACGTTGCCGTACGCTTCCTGGTGGAGCCAGCTCGTCACGAGCTTGGTCAGCACGATCGCATAGACGCTGTTGAGCGCTGTGAGCGTGATGAGGCGTTGCGACACCTGCCCTTCCGCGCGCAGTTCGGTCTTCAGCTGGATCACCATCGACGGCGACGTCGCGATCGCGATCGCCGACAGCACCAGCGCGACCATCCCCGACACACCGAGCGCGAGCATCACGAACAGCACCAGCACGAACGTCAGCGTCGCTTCGGCGAGGCTCGACGCGACGAGCCACGGATTGCGCCGGATCCAGCGCAGGTCGAGACGGCTGCCGAGCTCGAACAGCAAGAGGCCGAGCGCGACGTCGATCAGCAACCGGGACGTTTCGTCGGTGCTTGCATCGATCACGCCGAATCCGAACGACCCGGCGATGAGACCGATCACCGCATAGCCGGTGATGCGAGGCAGACGCCATGCGCGATAGCAAAGCTCGCCACACAGGCCGGCCGCGAACAACGCGAGCCCGGCCCAGAACACGGCATCCGGCGTAAGCGGCCAGTTGGGCAGGAATGAGAACGCCGACTTCATCGTGGTGACTTCTCCTTTGGAAGCGACCGCCAGCGACACGGGGTCAAGCGTCAGAAATGGATGCGCGCCGGCTGGGTATCGCCCCGAATGTGATTGTTGTGTCGACGACGGCGGGACATGGGATCCGCCTTTTCCACCACAGGGCGGAAAGTCGTTCAGGTTGCCGATCTGGATTGTCGGCCTGGTGTGTGAACGGACTGCGCAGTCTCGATGATTCAGATTCGAAATCGTGCCGACCGTTCCATTGAAGCATGTCCGGCGCCTGGCCGGATGAACGCGAAGGAAACCGATTGTGCCACAGCTTTTTCGGTCTGGAACCCATTGAATCGACTCGCGGCGCTGTGCGGCACCGCAGGTCTTTGGTTTCAAAGGTTTACTTGTATATATACGTAGTAGAAGTTAACAAAGGACGCACAGTTCTGTGGATAACTTCGGTTTACGTCGACAGATCAAGGCGTTGCAGAACCCATAACCCGTTGCACAGACTGTTCGTGCACAGAGGTTTGAGTTGAGCAACTTTCGGGCCGCCTCACAGCTGTGCCGAGTTGCCCAGTTTACGTCCACTGTGATTACACACGAAGTGCGCGTGGATTTCGCGCGGTTATCCACAGCGTCGAGTGGATAACCTTGCGCGAAAAAGTCGGGAAGCTGTGAGCGGCTCGGGTGAGCGGTCAGCCGGCCTGGCCGACGCGGCGCGCGCGCAACGCGCGGATCAGGAAGCGTGCAGGGTCGACGGCATCGGCAAGTTCGCGCTCGAGCGGCCAAGGCTCGCCTTCGAGTTGCGACGCGATCAGTTCGGCGCCGAGCGCCGCCCATACGAGGCCGCGCGAGCCGAAGCCGAATGCGCCGTAGAGCCCGGGCATGCGCGGCAGGTCGCGTGCCTGCGCACCGCTCAGCGCGCGGGCATTGGCGATGGCGCCTGCTTCGTCCGCGAGCGGGCCGAGCAGCGGCAGGCGGTCGCCGACGACCCAGCGGAACGCAACGCGGCCGCGCAGTGTGTCGGGATCCGGCAGGTCGCCGATCAGGCCCGGCAGCAGATGTCGTACGCGCTCGATGTTTTCGAGGTGGCCGGCTGCACGCATCGCGGGATCGACGTCGTCGGGTTCGAACGTCGCGCCGATCAGCAGCGTGCCGTCGTCGAGCGGCACCGCGTAACCGTCGCCGATCGTCGGGCACGGCAGCGATGCCGTGCCGCCGGCCGGCAGCAACGTGAGCTGGCCGCGCACCGGTTGCAGCGCGACATGGTGCAGCCCGGCGAGCCGCGCGGCGTCGCCGGCATTCGCGAGCACGACGACGGGCGCTTCTGCCAGCGTGTTGCCCGCATCGTCGAGTGCATGCCATGCGTCGCCCCGCCGTTCGAGCTTGGCAACGCGGGTGGGCGCGAGCAAGCGCACGCGCTCGCCGGCCGCCGCAAATTGGGCCGCGCACAGGCCGGCCGGCCAGACGGCGCCGCCGTGCGGAAACAGCAGGCCGCCCTGCGCGACCGGCAGGTTCAGATGCGCGCGCGCGGCTTCGACGTCGAGCAGCGAGACATAGTCGGACGGCGCACCGAACGCATCGAATGCCTCGCGCATCCGCTCGAAGTCGCCGGCCGATTCGGCGAGATGGATCATCCCGTGCGTGCTGCGCGCGAATGCGTGACCTGCGCGTTCGAGTGCCCGCCAGCGTGCGAGCGCGTGCAGGAAGCCGCCGCGCGTGAGCCGGCTCGCGACGTTGTCGTCACGTGTCATCAGCGGATGGAATACACCGGCCGGATTGCCCGACGCGTCGCTCGCGATCCGGTCGTGCCGCTCGATCAGCGTGATTTCCCAGCCGCGCGCGGCCAGGCGTTCGACGACCGCGCAGCCCGCCAGCCCCGCGCCGATCACGATCGCACGGCGCGTCGCAACGGGCAGTGCGAGCGGCGGCTCGTGCCGGCGCGCGCGCCAGCGTGGCGCATATTCGCCGACGAGCAGATCGTCGACCTCGCGATACGTGAAACCCGATTTGTCGAGGGCGTGTTTCAACGCGTCAGAACTCGCATGCGCTGCAAAGGTGGCGCGTTCTCCGGCGATTTTCGACAGCGCGCGAACCACGTCGGCCGATTGGAGATCCGCGTCGCTCGATGACGCGAAGTGGTCGAGACAGAACGCGTCGGCGCGCGCGACGATCTTCCCCAACATGTCGATCGCATCGCCGAACGCCAGCGTGAGCACCACGCGCCCTTCGTCGAATTCGAGCCGATGAAGGCCCGGCACGCGCATCGGCCACGCGTCGGCAAGGGCATCGACATCCGCCGATATGGTTGTGTCCACAACGATATGCGAAGCGGCGCGGCGCAGGTCGTCGCGTGAGAACGGATGCGGTTCGACTGCGACGAAATGCAGCCGCTCGCAGCGCGCGGGATCGTCGCGCCAGGCGGCCCAGGCCGCGAGGAAGCTGCCGCCCGCGCCGAATCCGGTCGCCACGATCGTGAACGTGCGGCGGCCCTGCCAGCGCGCCGGCAGCCCGTTGCCCGCGACGAACACGCGATGCGCGAGCGCGCCGGATGCGCCGCGATGGAGATCGCCGAACTCGGGCGAGACGAGCGTGCGGTCGTCGCGGCGCGCGAGCGTGGCGGGAACAAGTCGGTCGGTCATGCGAAACAAAAAACGTGGCAGCCAAGCCTGGCAAGGGATTGCGCGGGGCCGTCCGACCGGTCGTTGGAAAAAGCCAACGGCGCGGCGCACGGGCGGACCGCGCTGCGTATCCTGTCCGGTTGGCGCTGGTCAAAAAACGGGCAGTCGATGATTCATTCGGCGAAATACCGATGAAAATCTTTGAAACCCTTGTCGTTATTGGGTTTGCGCTGCGCTATCATAGCAACGCCGTACCGCGGGGTGGCCACCGGCTCACCGGAGGGCGCGTCGCGCGGGCCAGGATTCGGCGCTGTGTCGTCGGAGTCTGACTCTCGACGGCACGGTTCGCGCACGTATAATCGGCGCGTTCGCGCTGTTCGTGTCAACCTAACCTGATAAAGGAACCTTAATGAACAAACAGGAACTGATCGACGCCGTCGCCGCCCAAACGGGCGCCAGCAAGGCTCAAACCGGCGAAACGCTGGACACGCTGCTCGAAGTCATCAAGAAGGCCGTGTCGAAGGGTGATGCGGTTCAGCTGATCGGCTTCGGCAGCTTCGGTTCGGGCAAGCGCGCAGCACGTACGGGCCGCAACCCGAAGACCGGCGAAACCATCAAGATCCCGGCAGCCAAGACGGTCAAGTTCACGGCTGGCAAGGCGTTCAAGGACGCCGTCAACAAGCGTTAAACCAGCGCCTGTTCCAAGAAAAACCCGCCTTTCGGCGGGTTTTTTGTTGGGCGCGCGCAGCATTTTCGCCACAGTCCGCGCCCCTCTTGCAAGATTTAACGGTTGTTTTTACAACGCGTTACGCGTGCACGATCTGCGTGTCGCCGTGATCGTCGTCGTCGTGCGAATCGACATCCCACGCCGGGAACGGATCGTCGAACGTGTGCCATCCGGCCGCGCCGAGCGCGAATTCCGCATCGGTCAGCAGGCACGCATCGAGCTTCTCGCGCCATGCATCCGCGTCGAGCGCGATACCGATCAGCACGAGTTCCTGCCGGCGATCGCCCACTGTGCGATCGTCGATGTCGCCGTGCCATTCGGCGCGGATTTCACCGAGCAGCTCGTCGTCGTCCGGCCATTCGGCGCGATCCTGCGCCGCCCACCAAAGCCCCGCCGGGCCATGCCGGCATACGCCGCCCGCCTGCGACAGCGAACCCGCGATGTCGTTGCGCGTCGCGAGCCAGAAGAAGCCCTTGCTGCGCAGCACGCCCGGCCACTCCTGATGCAGCAGCGCCCAGAGTCGCGCCGGATGAAACGGCCGGCGCGCGCGGTAAACAAAATTGCCGATCCCGAATTCGTCGGCTTCGCCGTGCACGTGCGCATGATGTTCGTCATGGCAGTCGGGGTCGTCGCAATGCGTGTGATCGTGATCGAGCGACGCGAGCCAGCCCGGAGCGTTCGCGGCCTCGTCGAAATCGAAGCGGCCCGTGTTCAGCACTTCATCGAGCGGCACGTTGCCGAACGTCGACACGACCTGGTGCGCGCGCGGATTGAGTCGCGCGAGGATGTGCTGCAGGCGGGCAAGGTCGTCCGCGGCGACGAGGTCGGCCTTGTTGATCACCAGCACGTCGCAGAATTCGATCTGCTCGATCAGCAGCTCGACGAGCGTGCGGTCGTCCTCTTCCGATGCGGCGATGCCGCGCGTCGCGAGCGCATCGTCCGAGCCGTAGTCGCGCAGGAAGTTGTACGCGTCGACCACGGTGACGAGCGTGTCGAGCCGCGCGATGGTCGACAGCGACGTGCCGTCATCGTCGACGAACGTGAAGGTTTCGGCGATCGGCATCGGCTCCGCGATGCCGGTCGATTCGATCATGATCGCGTCGAAGCGGCCTTCGGATGCGAGCGTGCGGATCTCGACGAGCAGGTCGTCGCGCAGCGTGCAGCAGATGCAGCCGTTCGACATCTCGACGAGGCGCTCCTCGACGTGCGACAGCGCCTGCGCGTCGCGCACGAGCGACGCATCGATGTTGACCGCCGCGAGATCGTTGACGATCACGGCGACTTTCAGGCCCGCGCGGTTCGCGAGGACGTGATTGAGCAGCGTGGTCTTGCCGGCGCCGAGGAAGCCGGACAGCACGGTGACGGGCAACGGCTGGTTCATTGCCGGATTCATAGCGATATGCACCAACGGAAAAATTGAAAAAGCGGCCGCGACGCCCTTCCGGGGCGCGATCGTCCCGCGGACGGGCGAAATTGCGGCGTGAGATCCGCATTGTGCATCAAACGCGCGCCGGCCGGCCGGTACGGCATCAGGCCGCGCTGCGGCGCGGCGTCACTGCACGGGCGGCAGCAGCTTCCACTGCGTCAGGATGCCGGCGATCTGCCGTGCATACTTGTCGCGCAGCGACGGGGTTTCCGAATGATAGGCGCCGACCGCCTGCCACGTGTTGCCGTAACGGTTCATCTTCTGCTTGAGATGCCACGCGGCGATATAGACGTTCTTGCACGGCTCCATCAGCGTGTCGCGGCCGATTCCATAGCGCGACAGCGTGGGCAGGTGGATCGAATTGATCTGCATCAGGCCGTAGTCGACCGAGCCGTTCGTGTTCTTGTTCAGCGCGCCGGGCCGGTTGCGCGATTCCTGCCACGCGATCGCGCGCAGGATCAGCGGATTGACCTGCTGATATTTAGCGGCCTCGTCGAAACAGTCCGCGCGAGCGTTCGCGCTGGCGAAATACCCGCCTGCGGCGATCAACACGATCGAAACGAACCGTCTGTTCATGGTGCGAAATCGACAAGAAAATGCGTGAGGGTCGGGAAAACCCGTGCCTGTTATTCGTGCGACGAGAATCGTGCCGCCCGTATCATACCGACAGTCCGTCAGCTTGCGACAGTCAGGAATACGGCCGCCCGGTTATACCGCATTTCCGTGTCGGTTCATCGTGAAACGGGAGCGATGGCCGCATGCCGAGAATAATGCCGAATCTTACAGATTGCATACGGTTCGCCGGATACATGTCGTATGTGAGACAGTCCTCGGATCAATGTGATATTTCGGACATGAAAAACTGCTAATGTCGCCTCTTTCGGACTTGGATCCCAGCACTACCGCCGGAAGTGGCCTGAGCCGGCATCGACCCATTCATCCATGACAAGAAATCGCTTCGTTATGCGGCGTGTCGCCACGACCCTGATCGTCGCCGGCATCATCGTCTCGCAGGCCGCCTACGCTCAGGTCACGCTCAATTTCGTGAATGCGGATATCGACCAGGTCGCCAAGGCGATCGGCGCCGCAACCGGCAAGACCATCATCGTCGACCCTCGTGTGAAGGGGCAGCTCAACCTCGTGGCCGAACGGCCGGTGCCGGAAGACCAGGCGCTGAAGACGCTGCAGTCGGCGTTGCGCATGCAGGGCTTCGCACTCGTGCAGGACCACGGCGTGCTGAAGGTCGTGCCCGAGGCCGACGCGAAGCTGCAAGGCGTGCCGACCTACGTCGGCAATGCGCCGCAGGCGCGCGGCGACCAGGTGATCACGCAGGTGTTCGAGCTGCACAACGAATCGGCGAACAACCTGCTGCCCGTGCTGCGGCCGCTGATCTCGCCGAACAACACGGTTACCGCCTATCCGGCGAACAATACGATCGTCGTGACCGACTACGCGGACAACGTGCGGCGCATCGCGCAGATCATCGCCGGCGTGGACAGCGCCGCGGGCGCGCAGGTGCAGGTCGTTCCGCTGCGCAACGCAAACGCGATCGACCTCGCCGCACAGCTGCAGAAAATGCTCGACCCGGGCGCGATCGGCAACAGCGACGCGACGCTGAAGGTGTCGGTCACGGCCGACCCGCGCACCAACTCGCTGATGCTGCGCGCGTCGAGCGCGTCGCGCCTCGCGGCCGCGAAGCGCCTCGTGCAGCAGCTCGATGCGCCGAGCGCGGTGCCCGGCAACATGCACGTCGTGCCGCTGCGCAACGCCGATGCGGTGAAGCTCGCGAAGACGCTGCGCGGGATGCTCGGCAAGGGCAGCGGCAGCGACAGCGGCTCATCGGCGTCGTCCAACGATGCGAACAGCTTCAACCAGAACGGGGGCTCGTCGTCGAGCGGCAACTTCTCGACCGGTACCTCCGGCACCCCGCCGCTGCCGTCGGGCGGCCTCGGCGGCTCGTCTTCGTCGTCTTCATACGGCGGCACGTCCAGCAGCGGCGGGCTCGGCGGCGGCGGCCTGCTTGGCGGCGACAAGGACAAGGGCGACGACAACCAGCCCGGCGGGATGATCCAGGCCGATGCGGCAACCAACTCGCTGATCATCACCGCATCGGATCCGGTTTACCGAAACCTGCGCTCGGTGATCGACCAGCTCGATGCGCGGCGTGCGCAGGTTTATATCGAGGCGCTGATCGTCGAGCTGAACTCGACGACGCAGGGCAACCTCGGCATCCAGTGGCAGGTGGCGAGCGGGCAGTTTCTCGGCGGCACGAACCTGAACCCCGGGCTGGGCCTGGGCAACAGCATCATCAACCTGACGGCGGGCGGCGTGACCAACGCCGCCGGCGGCATCACCGGCGGCGGGCTGGCCAACAATCTCGGGGCGCTGAGCCAAGGGCTCAACATCGGTTGGCTGCACAACATGTTCGGCGTGCAGGGGCTCGGTGCACTGCTGCAGTATTTCGCGGGCGTAAGCGACGCGAACGTGCTGTCGACACCGAACCTGGTCACGCTCGACAACGAGGAAGCGAAGATCGTCGTCGGCCAGAACGTGCCGATCGCGACCGGCTCGTATTCGAACCTGACGAGCGGCAATACGAACAACGCGTTCAATACCTACGATCGCCGCGACGTCGGCCTGACGCTGCACGTGAAGCCGCAGATTACCGACGGCGGGATCCTGAAGCTGCAGCTCTACACCGAGGATTCGGCGGTCGTCGCGGGCACCACGAGCGCGCAGACCGGCCCGACCTTCACGAAGCGCTCGATCCAGTCGACGATCCTGGCCGACAACGGCGAGATCATCGTGCTCGGCGGCCTGATGCAGGACAACTACCAGGTGTCGAACAGCAAGGTGCCGCTGCTCGGCGACATCCCGTGGATCGGCCAGCTGTTCCGTTCCGAATCGAAGGTGCGCGCGAAAACCAACCTGATGGTGTTCCTGCGCCCGGTGATCATCTCCGATCGCAGTACCGCGCAGGAAGTCACGTCCAACCGCTACGACTACATCCAGGGCGTGACGGGGGCGTACAAGTCGGACAACAACGTGATCCGCGACAAGGACGATCCGGTCGTCCCGCCGATGCCGATCGGCCCGAGCCAGGGCGGCACGGCCGCCGGCAACCTGTTCGATCTCGACAAGATGCGTCGCCAGCAGCTGCAGCGCCAGGTGGCGCCGGTGCCGGCCCAGCCGTTGCCGGAAGCGACGCCCGCGCAGCCGCAGAGCGTGCCGCAGCAAGCCGTGCCGCAACAGCCGCTGACGGCCACGCCGGGAGCGTCGCAGTGAGCGACGTGCACGCCTCTTCCACCCACGACGGCGCGCCGGGCGAACGGCAGCCGCCGTCGCCGCTCGCCGCGCGACTGTTGCCGTACGGCTTCGCGAAGAGCGGCCAGGTGCTGATCGCGCATCAGCTCGACGACACGCTCGAGGTGTGGATCAGCGAACGCACGAGTGACGCCGCGCTCGCGGAAATCGCGCGCAACTTCGGCTCGATCTCCGTGCATCGCGTGCCGGCCGACGAGCTCGCGCAGGCGATCAACCATGCGTACGCACGCCAGGACGGCAGCGCCGCGCAGGTGGTCGGCGAGGTCGAGGGCGAAGTCGACCTGTCTCGGCTGATGCAGGACATCCCCGAAGTCGAGGATCTGCTCGAATCGGAAGACGACGCGCCGATCATCCGGATGATCAACGCGCTGCTCACGCAAGCGGCACGCGAACAGGCGTCGGACATCCACATCGAGCCGTTCGAGAACGCGTCGGTCGTGCGCTTTCGTGTCGACGGCACGCTGCGCGACGTCGTGCGGCCGAAGAAGGCGCTGCACGGCGCGCTGATCTCGCGGATCAAGATCATGGCGCAGCTCGACATCGCCGAGAAGCGCCTGCCGCAGGACGGCCGCATCACGCTGCGCGTCGGCGGGCGGCCGGTCGACGTGCGGGTGTCGACGCTGCCGACCGGGCACGGCGAGCGCGCGGTGCTGCGTCTGCTGGAAAAGGATGCGCAGCGCCTGAACCTCGAGGCGCTCGGAATGGGCCGCGACACGCTCGTGCAGTTCGACAAGCTGATCGCGCGCCCGCACGGCATCGTGCTCGTCACGGGCCCGACGGGTTCGGGCAAGACGACCACGCTGTATGCGTCGATGTCGCGGCTCGAAACCGCGACGACCAACATCATGACCGTCGAGGACCCGATCGAATACGACCTCGGCGGCATCGGCCAGACGCAGGTGAACGAGCGGATCGGGATGACCTTTGCCCGTGCGCTGCGCTCGATCCTGCGCCAGGATCCGGACGTGATCATGATCGGCGAGATCCGCGACCTCGAAACCGCGCAGATCGCGGTGCAGGCGTCGCTGACCGGCCACCTCGTGCTCGCGACGCTGCACACGAACGATGCGGCCTCGGCCGTCACGCGGCTGACCGACATGGGCGTCGAGCCGTACCTGCTCGCGTCGTCGCTGCTCGGCGTGCTCGCGCAGCGGCTGGTGCGGCAGCTCTGCCCCGTCTGCAAGGAAGAACGCCAGGAAGAAGGCCGCACCGTGTGGCATCCGGTCGGCTGCGACAAGTGCGGGCATTCGGGGTATTCGGGCCGGCGCGGCGTATACGAACTGCTGCTGGTCGACGAGTCGATCCGCTCGCTGATCCACCGCAATGCGGCCGATGCGGAGATTCTCGCCGCCGGCCGGGCGGAAGGGATGCGCACGCTGCGCGACGACGCCGAGCGCTGGCTCGCGTCCGGCGCGACGTCGCTCGAGGAAGTGCTGCGCGTGACGGGAGGCGCATAGCGCGATGCCGGCATTCCGTTTCGAAGCAATCGATTCGGCGGGACGCGCGCAGAAAGGCGTCATCGATGCCGACAGCGCACGTGCCGCGCGCGGCCAGCTGCGTACGCAGGGGCTCACGCCGCTCGTCGTCGAGCCGGCCGCCAGCGCGACGCGCGGGGCGCGCTCGCAGCGGCTCGCGTTCGGCCGCAAGCTGTCGCAGCGCGAACAGGCGATCCTCACGCGCCAGCTCGCGAGCCTCCTGATCGCCGGGCTGCCGCTCGACGAGGCGCTCGGCGTGCTGACCGAGCAGGCCGAGCGCGACTACATCCGCGAACTGATGGCCGCGATCCGCGCCGAGGTGCTCGGCGGCCATTCGCTCGCGAATGCGCTGGGCCAGCATCCGCGCGACTTCCCGGAAATCTACCGCGCGCTCGTCGCGGCCGGCGAGCACACCGGCAAGCTCGGCATCGTGCTGTCGCGCCTGGCCGACTACATCGAGCAGAGCAACGCGCTGAAGCAGAAGATCCTGCTGGCGTTCACGTATCCGGGAATCGTCACGCTGATCGCATTCGGCATCGTCACGTTCCTGCTGAGCTACGTCGTGCCGCAGGTCGTCAACGTGTTCGCGAGCACGAAGCAGCAGCTGCCCGTGCTGACGATCGTGATGATGGCGCTGTCGGATTTCGTGCGGCACTGGTGGTGGGCGATCCTGATCGCCGTCGTGCTCGTCGTGTGGTTCGTGAAGGCGACGCTGTCGCGCGACGGGCCGCGCCTCGCGTTCGACCGCTGGGTGCTCACCGCGCCGCTCGCGGGCAAGCTCGTGCGCGGCTACAACACGGTGCGCTTCGCGAGCACGCTCGGCATCCTCACCGCGGCGGGCGTGCCGATCCTGCGCGCGTTGCAGGCGGCCGGCGAGACGCTGTCGAACCGCGCGATGCGCGCGAACATCGACGACGCGATCGTGCGTGTGCGCGAAGGCTCCGCGCTGTCGCGCGCGCTGAACAACGTGAAGACGTTTCCGCCGGTGCTCGTGCACCTGATCCGTTCCGGTGAAGCGACGGGTGACGTGACGACGATGCTGGATCGCGCGGCCGAAGGCGAAGCGCGCGAGCTCGAGCGTCGCACGATGTTCCTGACGAGCCTGCTCGAGCCGCTGCTGATCCTGGCGATGGGCGGCATCGTGCTCGTGATCGTGCTGGCCGTGATGCTGCCGATCATCGAGCTGAACAACATGGTGCAGTGACGGCCTGACCGCGGGTCGGGCCGTCGCCTTCGGCTTCAGCGCACGTAGATCGCCGGGGACGGCGTGTTGGCGGGCAGCTGGACTTCGGTGCGGGCGCCGTTGCGCTCGACGATGATCGAGCGGGGGCGGACTTCGGCGAGCTTCGCGCCGGACGTGACGTCCGCGCCGAGCGACACGGCACGCGGCGGTTCGCCACCGACACCGATGATCGCGGCGCCGCCGTGGTCGAGCGCGAGGATGCCGAACAGGTGGATGTCCTGCACGGCATTCTTGTCGAGCTGACCGCCGAAGAGCGCCGCGGCGTCCTCGGTGCGGATCGGCAGCCGCGCGGCGGCGGCGGGCAGCGGCGCTTCGCGGGCGGACAGCGTGACGACCCAGTAGGTGGCCGTCGCGCACAAACCCGCGAAGAGGGCTAGGGAGAGGATCCGGATCGAGAGCGCGTTCATGCGCGCTATTGTACGGATGTATATGAAATTTGCGTTGGGTGAAAGCCCTCGGCAATGCGCGCCTTACAATGCGTGCTCCGCGCCCGCGGGTTCGGAAGGTTGCCGTCAGGCAATCGTCCGGTGCGCTGGGTGCGTCACCCGACCAACGACATTTTTTGGAAAGAGGTAGTCAGTCATGCAAACGTGGATCACTCGCCGCAACGCGGCCGTGCGTCGTCAGCGCGGTTTCACGCTGATCGAGATCATGGTGGTGGTCGCGATCCTCGGGATCCTGGCGGCGCTCATCGTGCCGAAGATCATGAGCCGCCCGGACGAGGCACGCCGCATCGCCGCGAAGCAGGACATCGGCACGATCATGCAGGCGCTCAAGCTGTACCGTCTCGACAACGGCCGCTACCCGACCCAGGATCAGGGCCTGAACGCGCTGATCCAGAAGCCGTCCACCGATCCGATCCCGAACAACTGGAAGGACGGCGGCTATCTCGAGCGCCTGCCGAACGATCCGTGGGGTAACGGCTACAAGTACCTGAACCCGGGCGTGCACGGCGAGATCGACGTGTTCAGCTACGGCGCCGACGGCAAGGAAGGCGGCGAAGGCAACGACACCGACATCGGTTCGTGGCAATAAGCGCTCACTGACCGGCCCGACGCTTCGTCCCCTTCTTCATGCTCGCCACTCGCACGACCTTCCGCTGCGGCCGCGATCGCCGTGTGCGTCGCGGCGCGGCTTCGTCCGCACCGGTGCGTGCCGACGGCGGGCAGGCGTTGCATGAGGCGCGGCGCTACCGCGCGCGCGGCTTCACGCTGCTCGAAATGCTGGTCGTGCTCGTGATCGCGGGGCTGCTCGTGTCGCTCGCGTCGCTGTCGCTCACGCGCAATCCGCGCACCGACCTGCGCGAGGAAGCGCAGCGCATCGCGCTGCTGTTCGAGACGGCCGGCGACGAAGCGCAGGTGCGTGCCCGGCCGATCGCGTGGCAGCCGACCGCGCACGGCTTCCGTTTCGACGTGAGCTCGCCCGACGGCTGGCGCACGCTGCGCGACGACCTGCTGCGCCCGCGCGACTGGGACGGTGGCGTCACGGGCGCCGACATCGATTATCCGGGGTCCGACACGCATGCGAACCGCGTCGTGTTCGGCACCGAGAGCATCGACACGCCGGTGCGCGTGACGCTGCATTCGGCGGTCGGCAGCGCGACGATCGTCGGCACCGGCAACGGCCGCTACGAGGTGCAATGACGATGCGTCGTCGCCTGCCCTCTTCCGTTTCTTCATCGCGCGGTTTCACGATGATCGAGGTGCTGGTCGCACTCGCGATCATCGCGGTCGCGCTCGCCGCATCGATCCGCGCGGTCGGCACGATGGCGACCAACGCGTCCGACCTTCATCGCCGCCTGCTCGCCGGCTGGAGCGCCGACAACGCGCTCGCGCAGATGCGGCTCACGCATGCGTGGCCGGAGATCGGCGAACAGAGTTTCGACTGCTCGCAAGGCAACGTGCAGCTCGTCTGCACGCAGCGCGTGAGCACCACGCCCAACCCGGTGTTCCGGCGTGTGCGGATTTCGGTGAGCATGCCCGGGCACACCGGCGTGCTCGCGCAAATGGTGACGGTGGTCGCGAATGAAACCAGCCGTCCGCTCTGACGCGCCGATGCGACGCCCGCTCGCCCGCCCCGCCCGCGGCTTCACGCTGATCGAGCTGATGATCGCGATCGCGATCCTCGCGGTGGTCGCGATCCTCGCGTGGCGCGGGCTCGACCAGATCATGCGCGGTCGCGACAAGGTCGCGGCCGCGATGGAAGACGAGCGCGTGTTCGCGCAGATGTTCGACCAGATGCGCATCGACGCGCGGCTCGCCGCGACCGACGACGAAGCCGGCCAGCCGGCGATCGGCGTCGCCGGCAATACGCTGCAGATCGTCCGCGAACTCGAGGTGCCGGGCGTGGCGCCGCGGCTGCAGGTGGTGCGCTACCGGATCGCCGGCGGGCGCGTCGTGCGCTATGCATCGCCGCCGATCGACGACGCGAACCGGCTGCGCAACATGCTGAAGGACAGCAGCGTCGAAGGCTGGAGCTGGGTCGCGCTGATGGGCGGCGTCGGCGCGATCGACGCGAAGCTGTACGTGCCGCGCGTGGGCTGGACCACCAACCTGCAGACGGCCAACGACGCGCTCGCGCAGAACGACGATGCGCTCAAGGTGCCGCAGATCGGCAACGCGCCGCCCGCCCGCGCGGTGACGGGGCTGCAGGTCAGCATCGGCGCGACGTCGCTGCGCGTGCCGGTCACGCGCATCTTCCTCGTCGGGGAATGACGATGCGCGCGCGCCCTCTCCGCTCATTATTGGTTGCCCGTGCCGCCGGTCACGCACGGGCACGCGGCCGCCAGCGCGGCGCGGCGATCATCACCGCGCTGCTGGTCGTCGCGCTGTCGGCGATCCTCGTCTCGGGGATGCTGTGGCGCCAGCAGGTGCAGATCCGCCGGATCGAGAACCAGCGCGTGATCGCGCAGGCGCAGTGGGTCGCGCGCGGCGCGCTCGACTGGACCCGGATGATCCTGCGCTCCGAAGGCGATACGGCGCCCGGCATCACGTATCTCGGCGGCATCTGGGGCGTGCCGATCGCGAAGACGAAGCTGTCGGACTTCCTCGGCCGGATCGGTGCGCCCAACGACGCCGGCGGCGAAGACACCTATCTCTCCGGCTCGATCGAGGACGCGCAGGCGAAGTTCAACCTGCGCAACCTCGTGGCGTCGCCGGCGCCCGGCGTGCTGCAGTTGAACGTCACGCAGGTCCAGGCGTTCCAGCGCCTGCTGACGACGCTCGGCTACGACGGCGCGTTCGCGAAGCGCATCGCGCTGCAGGTGCGCGCGAGCCTGCTGAATTCGGCGACGCGTTTCCAGATGCCGACGCTGCCGGGTGGCGGCACCGCGCCGCCGGTCACCGCGCCGGTGACGACCGATCAGCAAGGCGGCGGCGGCTTCACCGACGATCCCGGCATGACGGGCGGCGATCGCGGGCCCGCGCCGCTGATGATGACGGGCGTCGACAGCCTGCTCGACGTCGACGGCGTGACGCCCGAGATGGTCGCGCGGCTGCGCCCGTTCGTCACCGTGCTGCCGACCACGACGCCCGTGAACATGAACACCGCGCCGGCCGAGGTGATCGCGGCGCTGATGCCGGGGATGAGCGTGTCGTCCGCGCAGGCGCTCGTGTCGCGCCGCGAGACCGTGTTTTTCCGCAACGTCGGTGACGTGCAGCTCGCGCTGCGCGGCGCCGGTGCGCCGAACGTGACGCTCGACTCGAGCGTCATCGACGTCAATTCGAGCTATTTCATCGTGCATGGCCGGATCCAGCATGACCGGGCGGAGGTTGATCGCACCTCGCTCGTGTATCGTGATCCGACCACGCACTCGACACGGGTCGTGCGCATTCGCGACCAGCTATAACGACGCCAATCGGGAGAGGAGCTCTTGTGAGCACGTTGATTGTTTCTTTGCCGCCGCGCGAGCCTGCCGTGCCGTTGCAGGAATGGCAGTGGCCCGAGCTGCCGTTCACGCTCGTCGACAAGGCCGGCCACGTGCAGCGCGCCGGACGCGCCGCGCTTGCGTTGCTGCCGCGCGCGAATGCGACCGTGCTGATCGTCGCCGCGCGCGACGTGCTGCTGCTGGCCGCGACCGTGCCGCCGCTGAAGGGACCGAAGCTGCGCCAGGCGCTGCCCAACATCGTCGAGGATCAGCTGATCCAGGATCCGCTCGGCTGCCATATCGCGCTCGATCCGGACGCGCTGCCCGACGGGCGCCGCGTGCTGGCCGTCGTCGATCGCGCGTGGTTCCGCACGATCTGCGACGCGTTCACGGCGGCCGGCCACCGGCACCTGAGCGCGGTGCCCGCGACCCGCTGCCTGCCGGCGCCGCACGTCACCGCCGCGCCGGCCGACAGCGAAGTCGATGCCGCCGCGGTTGCTGCCGACGCCGTCGAGGCGCCGCCCGCGCGTCCGGCGACGGTGGCCGCGGTGCTCGGGCGTGCGGCATCGGTCGAGCCGGTACTCGTCGCAGCCGGCGCGCTGCCGGCTGCGGCCGGTGCGCCGCGCCTCGAACTCGC
>NZ_JAAGPC010000010.1:0-102506 GCF_017104595.1 Burkholderia sp. Tr-20390
TGGTGACGCGGCGCACGTCGTGCAGGTGGGCGGCGTGCCGATGCCGCGCGGCCCGGGCGGGCCGCTCGTGCCGCCGTTGAACCCGGCCTACCTGTTCACCGCACGCGTGACGAACGTGCTGGAAGACATCGTCGAGAACCGGCGCATCCTGCTGATCGGCCACACCGGCACGGGCAAGACCAGCCTCATCGAGCAGGCCGCCGCGCTGGCCGGCCATGGCGTGCTGCGCTCGAACATGAACGGGCAGACGACGGTCGGCGACTTCGTCGGGTTCTGGACCGTCAAGGGCGGCGAGACGATCTGGGTCGACGGCGTGCTGCCGACCGCGATGCGTGAAGGGCTGTGGCTCATCGTCGACGAGATCGACTTCGCGGAACCGGCGATCCTCGCGGTGCTGACCGCCGTGCTCGAACCGGCCGGCCGCTTGTTGCTGAAGGAGAAAGGCAACGAGATCGTCGTCCCGCATCCGTCGTTCCGCCTGTTCGCGACGGCCAATGCGGTGGGCGCGATGGGGCAGTTCCGCCATCTGTACCAGGGCGCCAACGTGATGAACGAGGCGTTTCTCGACCGCTGGCGCGTCTACCGCCTCGACTACCTGCCGCCGCCCGACGAGGCGCGCGTGCTGCAGCGCACGTTCGGCCCGGCCATGACCGCGGCGATGGCCGACACGCTCGCGGCCATCGCGGCCGACTGCCGCGCCGCGTTCGTCCGCGAGGATCTGGCCAGCGCGTTCTCGACGCGGCGCCTGATCGACTGGGCCGAGCTGATGCTGCGCACCGGCGATCCCGAATCGGCCGCCGGCCCGACGATCTATGCGAAGGTCGGCGCGGAAGACGCCGACCTGATCCGCAGCATCATTCGCCACTACATCGACGTCGAGGCCTGACGCGATGGACCGGGACGACGACGCGCGGTCGCTCCACCTGACCCGGCTGGCCCGCACGCTCACGCAACGGCACGGCATCGAGGTGCGGTTCGCGCGCCACGGGCCGGTCGCGCAGCACGACTTGCTGGTATTGCCCGACACGCTGCTCACCGGCGCCGGCGACGCCGATGTCGACGACGATGCGATCACCGGCCTCGTCGATCTCTATGCAGCGCGCACCCGCTTCGGTGCGATCGATGACATTGCCGCACTGTCGTCGCCCGCGGTGCGGGCCATCGCGCAGGCGATCGACGACCGGCGCGCGGCCGGCTGCCTCGCTGCGATCTATCCCGGCGCGACGACGTTCCTGCGGCGGATGCGCGCGGCGACGGCCGCCGACACGCTCCGCCGGTGGCCTCGCATGGCATGGCGCGACAGGCTGGTGTGGCGCATCGAACGGGCGCTGTGGGACGAACCGCCGCCTTCCATCGAGCGCATGCCGTCGCTCGACGCGACGATGGCTGCATCGGGCGATCTCGTCGACGCAGCGCGTGCAGCCACATCGACCGCCGACAGCATCCGCGCCGCGCACCGGATCGTCGAACGCGTGCGCGCGCTGGCGTCGGCCGGTGCGAACAACATGATGTTCACGGCCGATCCGGGCAGCACGATCGACAGCGACAGCATCGCCGCCGAATTCGAGTCGGACGGCCAGCACGCGCCGGACGACTCCCGTGCGCCCGTTTCCGCCGAATCGGGCGCCGGGGCGATCGCCGACACGGCATCGTCCACCGAAGCACCGACGCCGGCCGATGCGATGCCCGGCACGATCCGCCTGTCCGCGGACAACCGGCCGCTGCTGTCGGTCCCGCTGACCACCGCGTTCGACACGGTGACGGACTTCACCGGCAACGGCGAACCGGCGCGCTGGCACCGCCTGCGAAGCGCGGCCCGCGCGCAGACCGAGCCGCTCAAGCTGAAACTCGAACGCGCGTTGAAAGTGGACGAGCAGACGCGCTGGAAACGCGAACAGGAACGCGGCGAGCTCGACCGGATGTCGCTCGCCCGCCTCGTCACGTCGCCCGGCTATCGCACGCCATTCCGCGTCCGGCGCGCCGCACCCGGGCGCGACGCGGCTGTGAGCCTGCTGATCGATTGCAGCGGGTCGATGGCCGGCAGGAAGATCGAACTCGCCACACTGTGCGCGGCAGCGCTGTGCGATGCGCTGACGCAGCTCGGCTTCGCATGCGAAGTGCTCGGCTACAGCTCCGTCGAGGATGCCGCGATGCGCGCGCACTACCAGCGCTGGATCGACGCGGGCCGCGACACGTTCGGCTATAACCGGTTCGTCGAACGGCTCGACCTGCGCGTCTACAAGCGGTTCGATTCCGACAATCCGAGCGGCCTCGCGTGCATCGAATGCGGCCACGAGAATCCCGACGGCGAGGCGTTGAGCTGGGCCGCCGAGCGGCTGCTGGCGAAGCGGGCGCAGCGACGAATCCTGATGGTGCTGTCGGACGGCTATCCGGCCACCGGCGACGGCAACCCGGCGATCCTGCGCACCGACCTGCGCGCCCGCGTCGATGCGCTGCGCGAGCGGCGCGTCGAACTGATTGGTGTCGGGATCCTCGACGATGCGGTGGAAACCTTCTATCCGGTCAGCAGCGTGGTCGAGCATCTGCACGAGCTGCCGGGCGCGGCGTTCGGTGTATTGAGCGATACACTGCTGGATCGGCGCTAGCCTCGCACGCGACAGGGTCGAAGCACACTTCGATTCGCCGGCGCGTCACATCGGACGGTTAGCATCGCCGATGGCCGACTCGAATCGCCACGCTTACGCAGCATCCCGCGTTCCGTTGCATTCGACCGGCCGACCGGTTTCGATGTGCACGCGGCCGGCAGCACGATCCTTGCTCCGCGCCCCCTTTCGATTGTCAACGCGACGGCGGAGTCGGCCGCGTCTTCCTGCCACGGTCGGCCGCCGGCACGAAACTGCACATGCCCAGGAAAAAAACCAGCCTCTGGTTGCGTCCCCTCGAACTGCTCTCCGTCGCCGCCGGCGCGCGCCCGACGAAGCGCACGAGCAAGCCGCGACCGGCCGCCAAGCGAGCGGTCAAGCCGGTCGCCCGGCCAGCCGTCACCGTGCGTCCCGCCCGACGCACCGGCACCGGCACCGGCACCGGCACCGCGCATCCCGCTCGCGCCCCGGCGGACAAGGCGCCCGGCACGTGGCTCCGCTCGTTTCATTCCGCCGGCCCGAGCGCCGGCCGCTACGTGAACCACCTTGCCTACGCGCTATATCTCCCCGCCGCACCGGCGACCACAGCCGGCATGCCGGTCGTCGTCATGCTGCACGGCTGCAAGCAGAGTGCCGAATCGTTTGCCGCGGGCACGCGCATGTGCCGTCTCGCCGAACGCTCGGGGTTCGCCGTGCTGTTTCCCGAACAGGCCAAGACCGCGCATGCGCACCGCTGCTGGCACTGGCATGGCGACGCGACGGAGTCGGAAGCCGCGGCCGTCACGTCGCTGGTCGACGCCATCGTGCGACAGCACGGCTTCGACCGCGACCGGATCTACCTGGCCGGCATGTCCGCCGGAGCCGGGCTCGCCGCGGCACTGGCGATCCGGTATCCCGACCGCTTCGCGGCCGTCGGCCTGCACTCCGGCCCGGCCATCGCCCCGCCGTCGTCCGCGTTGGCGGCGATGAACCTGATGCGTCGCGGCCTGCGCGACGACCCGATACGCGCGGTCGATGCGTGCGCCGACGTCGCGTCCTATCCCGGCATGCCGGCCCTCGTCATGCACGGTGCACTCGATACGGTCGTGACCGACCGTAACGCGACGCAGCTCGGCATCGCGTTCGCGCGGCTCAACCGGCTCGTCGACGAGCACGGCGCGATACGGGTGGGCGAGCAGCGCACGTATGCGCGCGACGATGCCGACTACGTCGACTATCTCAAGGCCGGGCGTCTCGTCGTCCGGGTCTGCATCGTCCGCCGGCTGCCACATGCGTGGAGCGGCGGCGACCCGCGCGAACCGTTTCATTCCGCCACGGGGCCGGACGCCACCGCGATGTTCTGGCATTTCTTTCGTCGCCAACACCGCAAGCGGCTGCGCTGACGCGTAACCACCGCGCCGGCCCGTGGCATCACGCCCGGTGCGCCAACTCCGCCGTGTTCTCTCGATCGCCGGCGCGCCGTATCGGTATCCGGACGCAGAACGTCGTGCCCCGCCCGGGCTCGCTCGTCACGTCGATGGTGCCGCGATGGCGCTTGACGATGCCATGCGAGACCGACAAGCCCAGCCCCGTGCCCTGCCCGACCGGCTTCGTCGTGAAGAACGGATCGAAGATCCGCCGGACGACGTCGGGCGTCATCCCCGTCCCGGTGTCGCTGATCGCGATCGACACCTGCTCGCCGTCGCTCGACGTGCGGATCGTGATCACGCCGCGCTCGGGAATCGCGTGCGCCGCGTTCACCAGCAGGTTCATGAACACCTGGTTCAACTGCGACGGCAGGCATTCGACCTGCGGCACCTCACCGTAATCGCGCACGATGTCGGCCTTGTACTTGAGTTCGTTGTGGACGACGTTGAGCGTGCTTTCCAGGCCCGCGCGGAGATCGACCACGCTCCACTCGTCGCTGGCCGGACGCGAGAAATCGCGCAGGTCCTGCACGATGCGCCGCACGCGCAGCGCGCCGTCGATCGATTCGTCGATCAGCGTCCCGATCTCGCCGCGCACGTAGTCGAGGTCCGCCGCGCGACCCGTCGCCGCCAGCGCGTCGCGCGCGGCCGGGTCGAGCTGCGGCAGCGCGGCTTCATGCGCGGCGATCACGTCCAGAAGGCTACGCACCCATGTCTTCAACGTGTTGAGGTTCGCACTGACGAAGCCGATCGGATTGTTGATCTCGTGCGCGACACCGGCCGCGAGCTGACCGATCGACGCGAGCTTTTCCGACTGCAGCAGCTGCACGTGGGTTTCCTCGAGCACGTGCAGCAGGCGCCGCTGCTCGTCCTTCTCCTGTTCGAGCCGCGCCTGCGCGGCCTTGCGTTCGTCGATCTCGGTCGCCATGTTCTCGCGCGTGCGCTGCAGCATCGCCGTCGTCTGCTCGTAGCGGTGCAGCGCGCGTTCCAGTTCGACGGTGCGCAAGCGCACGAGCCGCTCGAGCGTGTCGGTCATCCCGCGCAGGAAGGTTGTGCGCGCATCGAATCGGGTCAGCAACAGCGTGACGACCAGGGTTCCCGTCGTGAACAGCGTGACCGTCGTCGCGAGCCAGGGCGTATCGACCCCGTTCGCGGCCCCGCACCGCGCGTCCGGCGCGAAATGCGCGGCCGCCATCGCCGTGTAGTGCATGCCGGTGATGCCGACACCCATGATGAAAGCCGCACCGACCCGCTGGGCGGTCGCATGGCGCGCCTGCTGCACGCGCAACGCCTGCGCGATCCAGAGCGCGGCCGTCGACGCGATCACCGCGATGCCGATCGACGCGGCGAACAGTGCGGCATCGTAGCGGATGCCGGGTTCCATGCGCATCGCGGCCATCCCCGCGTAATGCATGCCGGCGATCCCGGCGCCCATCAGCGCGCCGCCCACGAGCAGCCGCCGCCAGCCCAGCCGTGCGCGCGTGACGACCGTCAGCGCGAAGTACGACACGAGCACGGCAATCGCCAGCGACGCGCCCGTATCCGGCCATGCGTAGCCGAGCGGAATCGGCAGCGAAAACGCGAGCATGCCGACGAAATGCATCGACCAGATGCCGGTGCCCATGGCCACCGCGCCGCCGCCCAGCCACGCACGCTTGAGCTTCGGGTTGTCGAGCAGCGAAATGAAGGCGGCCAGGTCGAGTGTCGTATAGGACGCCAGCGTCGCGATCGCGAGCGACAGCAGGACGAGCGGGAGATGGTAGGTGCCGTACATGATCGAGCGCCCGGATCGAGGTGAGTGCGTTGCCGCGGCGCGCAGTCGTGCACCGCGGCCATCAGGCCGCGCGGCCGGGCTCAGGCCGGCGCCGCGCCTGCATTCGGCGCGCTCTGCGCCGGCTTCGCCGCAGTCTGGCCGGCCAGCACGAGGATGTCGAACGACGTGCCCTCGCGCGTCTCGAAGCGGCGCACGAGCTCGATCTGGTGCGCCGACATCACGCTGCCCTTGGTCATCAGCAGCACGCCGCGATGCGTGCGCAGATCGTCGGCGAGCTGCATCCCTTCGCGCAGCTGCGCGGACTTGATCTCCGCGACGGACGCCGCGATGCCGAGGCTCGCCGGGTCCCGCATCAGTTCGGTCAGGCCGTCGACGATCCGCGGGTCGTAACGCACGCCGGCCTGCGAGCGCAACGCGTCGAGCGCCTGCTCGACCGAATGCGGCGCGCCGATGTCGCCATTGCGCAGCCCTTCGAAGTCACGCGCGATCGCCAGGATTCGCGAGCCGAGCGGGATCGTGTCGCCCGCCAGGCCGTCCGGCGTGCCGCGTCCGTTGAAGCGCTCGTACTGGTGCAGCACGATCGACGCGACCTTGTGCAGTTGCGCGACCGGTGTCAGCACCATCTGCGCGCGCAGCGGATGCTGCAGGAACAGGCCGTGCTCTTCCGCCGTCATCTTCGCGAGCGGCTTGCGCAGCAATTCGTCCGGCAGCGACAACTTGCCGATGCCGTGCAGCAGCCCCGCGAAATAGACGTCCTGCGCATGCAGCTCGCTCATCCCGGACGCCAGCGCGAGCCGCCGCGCGATCTCGCCGACCCGCATCGCGTGACCGCTGGCCGACCCGCAGCGTATCTCGATCATGCTCGCGCAGACCTGGACCATCGCGGTGAAGCTGCTTTTCAGGTCGCGTTGCGCGGCTTCGAGGAACATCACGGTCTGGCCGAGCTCCTCCGTGCGTGCGCGCACCTGCGTTTCGAGTTCCGTGTTGAAACGGCGCAGCGCTTCGTTCTGCGCTTCCGTCAGCGCGGCCAGCCGGGCCGCTTCGCGCCGCAAGTGCCGCTGCTCCAGTGCGTGTTCGATGGTCAGCAGCAGGTCGTGATCGTCCCACGGCTTGTTCAGGTAGCGATAGACGCCGCCGTCGTTGACGGCCTGCACGACCGACGCGATCTCCGCATAGCCGGTCAGCAGGATGCGCATCGTGTCCGGGTAGAGCGCCCGTGCGCGGGCCAGGAACTCCGCGCCGCTCATGCCCGGCATCCGCATGTCGGACACGATCAGGTCGACTTCGGTCGACGCCAGGATCTCGAGGGCCGCCTCGCCGCTTTCCGCGGTCAGGATCGCGTAGCCGGCGGGACGGAACACGCGCCTGAGCGCCGACAGCACGCTCGGCTCGTCGTCGACCAGCAGGATCGTCGGTACGCCACCCGCATCGTCGGATGTCGCTGCCGCCCCGGTCGTTTCAGGCGATACCGCATTCGGTCCGTTTGTTGCAGATGTCGTCATGATTGGCCTCGGATCATGTATTTGTATTCTCTCTGCATCATCGGCATGCGCCGCGCATTCCGTATCCGGGAAAACGCTGACGCGCTCACCCGGATCACACCGCGGATGCGATCTACACCGTCGCCGAACCCGGTGCGCGCACGTAGTAGATGTCCCACTCCGCTTCGTCGGCCTGCACGAAGCCGTGCCGGGCATAGAAACGGTTCGAATCGCTGCCGCGCAGCGCGCCGACGCGAACGGGCACCTGCTGCGAATCGGCGTCGGCAAAGATCTTGCGCAGCACCGCCGCGCCGATCCCCTTTCCCTGATGCTCGGGCACGATGTACAGATGGTCGAGCAGCCAGTGATCCTCTTGCGGCCGGACCACGAAAAAGCCTGCGTTCTCGCCGTCGACTTCGATCAAGCGGCATCGCGCCGGATCGAACGACGCGAGAAACCGGTCGCGCGCACGCTGGGGATCGAAGCGGCCGATGCGCTCGAGGCTGTCGCGCATCGCGGCGATGCGGATGGCGACCAGCATCTCGGCGTCGGATCGGGTGGCGAGGGGAAAGGTCAGGTTCATTGGCAAGTTGTGCTCATGCGGAGAAACGCCCGGCATCCCGGCGTGGGCGTCGAAGCCTGCTCGCGACGCCGGCCGGCACGAACCACGCGCGTCAGGGCGTCTCGATGCCGTCTGCCCGCGTCGCCAGGAATCGCAGGTACTTGCCGTCCTCGTCCTCGAACAGTTCCGGCCCGCCGCTCGCATAGGCGCGCATCAGTTCGTCGGCCGCGCGATCGAGATCGCCCAGCTCGAACTGGCACTGACCGAGCCTCAGGTGCAGGAACGGGTTGCCGATCGCGTTGGGGAAATGCATCGACTGGGCGAGATTGTCGCGTCCGGCCGCGTAGTTCTCTTGATGGAAATTCACGTCGCCGATGGCGGCCATCAACCAGGTGCCGGCTTCCCAGTTGGTCTTGGGTTCGGGAAGCAGGTCGAATCCCGCCCAGAATTTCTCGAGCGCGCCTTCGTAGTCGCCGTCTTCCATCAACGCATCGCCCGCGTCGCTCAGCGCGCCGATCCGTTCGTACAGCGCGTTGTCCAGTTCTGCCATGTCGAGTCCCTGTTCCTGAGTTGAAGTCGGCCCGGTGCGGCCAGTGGTTGCGATACGATCGCGGTGATTGTTTGCAGTTTTGCCGCCCTGATCGCTGATCCGGCCGGCATTCATCCAGCATACTCGAGCTGCATGACGCGCGTGCCTCGACTTTCGGCGCACCGTCGTCTGCCCGGGCGCGTCGCTTGCCGCATTACACTATCTGCCGCCACGCTACGCGTCCCGACAATCCGTGTTGCCAGGCCTGCCGCTGACCATGATGTGGGTCGCGCTCACCTGGCGAATTTTCGTTTGACCATCGATCCATGCTCCGCTTCGACAATCTCGGCAAGCGCTACGACAAGCGCGTCATCTTCAAGGGACTCCACTACGCATCCGGCGCCGGATGCGTGGCGCTGTGCGACGAAACCGGCAGTGGCAAATCGACGTTGCTCGCCATTCTCGCCGGCACGCTCGACGCGGACGAGGGCGAGGTGTGGATCGGCGGCCATTCGCTGCGCACCGCGCCGCACGATGCGAAATCCGCGCTGGCGTACGTGCCTGACGATTGCCTGGCGTATCCGCTCCAGACGGGCCGCGCGTTTCTCGATCTCGTGGCGGCCGGCAGGAAGACCGTCGTCGACACCCGCACGCTCGAGCTGGCTGATCGATTCGGGCTCGGCCCGCATCTTGAGAAGCGCTTCGAGCAGATGTCGTTCGGCACGCGCAAGAAACTGTTCCTGACGGCCACGACGCTCGGCGCGCCCGCCGTCGTGATCGCCGACGATCCGGACAGCGGGCTCGATGCTGCGTCGCGTGCGGTGCTGATCGATCTGTTCAAGACACTGGCCGCAGACCGTGCCGTCTTTTTTTCGACTTACGATCCGGCGCTGGCGCGCGCCTGTGACGCAAGGGTCATCGCTTTTGCGGAGCTTGGATTCGCTGGATAGACGGCATCGTCGCCGGCGCAGTCGCCGGGAAGGATCGGGGGTGGCTGATGGTTGGAGGGAGAACGACGCAGAGACAATCGAACGCCGTCTTTTGCCGGAAGGAAGTGCGAAACGGCCCCTCCCGCCTCGCACTTCCGTGACCTTCGCGATACGCACGGCCGGCGCACCGGGCTTCGATCAACCGACTGTCCGATACCCCAGCCGGCGATCGCTCGACCCGCGCATGCGCCCGGCCGTGCGCGCCGTCAGGCCTTCAACGCCCCGAACACCTCGTCCAGCATCTTCTTCGCGTCGCCGAACAGCATCCGGTTGTTGTCCTTGTAAAACAGCGGATTGTCGACGCCCGCATAGCCGGACGCCATGCTGCGCTTCATCACGATCGAGGTCTTGGCCTTCCACACCTCGAGCACCGGCATGCCGGCGATCGGGCTGCCCGGATCTTCCTGCGCCGCCGGGTTCACGATGTCGTTCGCGCCGATCACCATCGACACGTCGGCTTCGGGGAAATCGCCGTTGATCTCGTCCATCTCCATCACGATGTCGTAAGGCACCTTCGCCTCGGCGAGCAGCACGTTCATGTGCCCCGGCATGCGGCCGGCCACCGGATGGATCGCGAAACGCACGTCGACGCCCTTCTCGCGCAGCACCTTCGTGAGTTCATGCACGGTGTGCTGGGCTTGCGCCACGGCCATCCCGTACCCCGGCACGATGATCACGCTCTTCGCATCGCGCAGCAGCTCGGCCGTCTCCAGCGCACTCACCGCCACCACTTCGCCGGCCGGCTGCGCACTGCCGCCGGCCGCCGCGGGCGCACCGCTGCCGGTGCCGAAGCCGCCGGCAATCACGCTGATGAAGTTGCGGTTCATCGCGCGGCACATGATGTACGACAGGATCGCGCCCGACGAGCCCACCAGCGCGCCGATCACGATCAGCAGGTCGTTGCCGAGCATGAAGCCGGTGGCCGCCGCCGCCCAGCCCGAGTAGCTGTTGAGCATCGACACCACGACGGGCATGTCCGCGCCGCCGATCGCCATCACCATGTGCACGCCGAACAGCAGCGACACCACCGTCATCACGATGAGCGGCGTCATGCCGTCCTGGACCGTCTCCGCATGCAGGAACGCGCGGCCGAACACGATCACCACCACCAGCGCGGCCAGGTTGAGCCAGTGCCGGGCCGGCAGCAGCAGCGGCTTGCCGCCGATCTTGCCGGAGAGCTTGCCGAATGCGATCACCGAGCCGGCGAAGGTCACCGCACCGATCAGGATGCCGACATAAATTTCCACTTCGTGGATCGCGTGCTCGGCGCCCGTGTACTGCACCGACGTATCGATGTAGCTCGCGAAGCCCACCAGGCACGCCGCCAGGCCGACCAGGCTGTGCATCAGCGCAACCAGCTCGGGCATCTGCGTCATCTGCACCTTCTTCGCGGCGTAGAGCCCCACCGCGCCGCCGACGACCAGCGCAGCCACGATGTACGGAATGCCCTCGGCCGACACGCGCGGGCCGAGTACCGTGGCGAGCACGGCGATCAGCATGCCGATCATGCCGAGCAGGTTGCCGCGCCGTGCGGTCTCGGGATTGGCCAGCCCGCCGAGGCTGAGGATGAAGAGGATGGCCGCGCCGATATAGGAGACGGTAGTCAGATTGGAAGTCATTGTTGTCGTCTCCTTACTTGCGGAACATCGCCAGCATGCGACGCGTCACCGCGAAGCCGCCGAACATGTTGACGGCCGTGAGCGTCAGCGCGCCCACCGCCAGGCCCAGGATCAGCCCGGACGGACGGCCCCCCGCCGCCGCGTCGCCCAACGGCGGCGCGACCTGCACCAGCGCGCCGATCGCGATGATCGACGAGATCGCATTGGTGACGCTCATCAGCGGCGTATGCAGCGACGGCGTGACGTTCCAGATCACCATGTAGCCGACGAAGCAGGCCAGCACGAACACCGTGAAGTGCGCGAGGAACGTGGCCGGCGCGAACTGGCCGACCAGCAGGAACAACAGTGCGCCGACGGCGAACGTGATGGCGAGCGACTTCGCCGACATCGGCGCGCCGCTGCCGTGGCCGTGGCCCTTGGACGCGGTTGCCGCGACCGGCGGCGTGGCGGGTTTCGGGGCGGCGGCCGGCTGCTGGATCGGCGGCGGCGGCCAGGTGACGTTGCCTTCCTTGATGACCGTGAGGCCACGGATCGCGTCGTCGCTGAAGTCGACGTTGATCGTGCCGTCCTTGCCCTTGCACAGCTCCTCGACCACGCGCAGCAGGTTGGTCGCATACAGCGTCGACGACTGTCGTGCCAGGCGCGACGCGAGATCCGTGTAGCCGACGATGGTCACGCCATGACGCACCACGGCTTCGCCCGGCACCGTCAGTTCGCAGTTGCCGCCTTGCTCGCCGGCCATGTCGACGATCACGCTGCCCGGCTTCATCGACTGCACCATCTCGGCCGTGATCAGCTTCGGCGCCGGCTTGCCGGGAATCAGCGCGGTGGTGATGATGATGTCCGCCTCCTTGGCCTGCTGCGCGTACATCGCGCGCTGCGCCTGCTGGAAGCCTTCGCTCATCACCTTCGCGTAACCGCCGCCGCCCGAGCCTTCCTCCTCGTAGTCGACCTTGACGAATTCGCCGCCGAGCGACTTGACCTGGTCGGCCACTTCCGCGCGCGTGTCGTTGGCGCGCACGATCGCGCCGAGGCCCGCGGCCGTGCCGATCGCCGCGAGGCCGGCGACGCCCGCGCCGGCGATGAACACCTTGGCCGGCGGCACCTTGCCCGCGGCCGTGATCTGGCCGTTGAAGTAGCGGCCGAACGCATGGGCCGCCTCGATGACGGCGCGGTAGCCGCTCACGCCGGCCATCGACGTGAGTGCGTCCATCTTCTGCGCGCGCGACAGCGTGCGCGGCAGCGAATCGATCGCCAGCACCGTGGCCCGCTTCGCGGCCAGCTGCTGCATCAGTTCAGGGTTCTGGGCCGGCCAGACGAAGCCGATCAGCGTGCCGCCCTCGCGCATCAGCGCGACTTCGTCGCTGCTCGGCGGGCGCACCTTGAGGACGATGTCGCTGCGGCCCCATAGATCGGCGGCCGTCGGCACGACTTCGGCGCCGGCCGTGCGGTAGTCGTCATCGCTGAAGTTCGCGCCGGTGCCGGCACCGCTTTGCACGGCCACCGAGAACCCGAGCTTGATCAACTTTTCGACCACGTCGGGAACGGTCGCTACGCGCCGCTCCTCGTGGGCCGTCTCCAGAGGGACCCCAATCAGTAATGTCATATCCTGAACTGTCAGTAGTGGCCGTCGCGAGGAATTACGGCCTGCGTTTCACGTCACCCAACTCAATCCGTGTACGACCTTGCTCCGCGCGCAGCTTGGCACTCCCGCGCAGATTTCACAAACGATCGATCCTCTAATCGATGGTCTTGTCAGGGCAAACCGGTTCATGCTTTTGCCTGATTATGCTGACGAATATCCGGCGCAGGTTCCGATCGGATAAAACCCGTCAAGCATATCCCGTGCCAGAGTCTTTCCAAAATTTATCTTTTGAATCGGCGCGCATTCAATCCATGAATCCCCTGTCTGGACACGACGGGCTGGCACCCTCCCGCTCACCGGCCGGAACCGCGCCGCACGGGCCGCCGGCACGTGAATCCGTTTGAAACGTGAATAATCGGCGATCGGCACACGAGCACCGGAATCGGTTTCATCGAGAATGCCCTTGCTTACCGGAACAATGCCATTTGTCGCGCGCCAACGACATAATCCGTGTGGCCGACGCGCTTCAGCGCCGGCGAGTTTAATGGAGAATGCTGACTGACTGCCGGGCCCCCTCCGGTGACGATCATTTACGCAGCGCGTCGACGAGGGCACGTATGCGGCGCCGGTACCCAATTCTCTCGTTGCCGCGCTAGATCAGCTCGGCGACGCGCACGATGACGAGCGCGGCCGGAACGAGCACCGCTTGCGCACACAACGTGCCGAGCACGCGCGCGCCCGCGAGCGTCGTGATGGCGCGCCGAAAGCTGTTCTCCGAGATCCGCCCTTCGATGACGTCGTCGGTCATGACAGAAACCTGCGGGTCGATGACGACTGCCAGCACGACGGTCGCGAAACCGTTGATGACGGACGACAGGTTCGCGCACGTCACTCTCAGGTCGGGCTTCAGGTAACCCGCATAGAGCGACGCGAACACGCCGACCGTCCAGATCGCCATCGCGGCGACGTTCAGCGCAATGACGCCCCATGACACACCGGTGTTCGCGGTCAGTTGCGTGACGTTCTGGCTGGAAGGCAGTCGTGCGCCGACGCGCAGATAGTTGATCCCCGCGCGACTGCACGCATCCAGCAGCAAGCGGGGAATCGAGCGGTTCACCTGGAAGTGTTCGACGGCGCGACTGAAATAACGCTGGAACGTGGGGATCAGGAACGACCCGACGATGGTCGCCACGGTGGCGGACAGCAGGAACCACCGGAAATCGGCCAGCAACCCGCTCCCCATCCGGTGCGCGATATCCATTTCAACGCGTTTCGCGATGAACGGCCCCTGAAAGGAATTGGCCGTTCGCGACACGAGCGCGATGATCCCGAACAACGAGAACGACAACGCGATGCGTCGCGTGCGCACGCCGGCGATCCGCACGGCATACGCCAGCGTCGCGATCACATGGATGACGAAGGTGAGTCCGCAGATGATCCAAAGCTGACTGTCCATGCTGGTGCCGCGTGCGTGACGGGATCACGAGTGTACCCGAGCACGACGCATCAGCCTGGCGATGCCGCCTTCACAAGCGTAACGGTTGGACGATGAGCATCACGCGCTACCGCGCGGCGCCAATCCCCGCGCTTCATCCAGCATCCAGGTCGCGAAGGCCCGCAACGGCCCGTCGGCCAGCTCGATCGGTTCGGGCAGGACGAGGCAGAAGTTTTTCGTCACCGTCTTGCCCTCCGGCCAAGGCGCAACCAGCCGCCCCTGCTCGAGCTCCGCGTCGATGTACAGGCGCGGCACCAGCGCGACACCCAGGCCGGCCAGCGCCGCTTCGATCAGCATCGAATGGAGGTCGTAGCGCGCGCCCACCGCCGAATTGGTCAGCACGATGCCGGCCGCCTGCGCATAGGCTTGCCACGCGTCGGGATTCTGTCGCCGATGAAGACGCGGCAGCGCATCCAGTGACGGCTTCGCGCCGGCGCCGGCGAGCAGCGCCGGACTGCAGACGGGCACCAGCACTTCCTCCAGCAGCGGATGCAGATGCATCCCCGCCCATGCCGGATGCTCGAAATGAATCGCTGCGTCGAAACCGCTCCCGGCCAGCAGGAACGGTTCCATCCGCTCGGCGATATGCACGGTGATGTTCGGATGCCGGTCCTGAAAGTGTTTCAGCCGGGGGATCAGCCAGCGGGTGGCGAAGGTTGGGATGGCGGCGATATCGAGGCTCGCGCCTTCGATCGGCTGCCCCATCAGGTACAGGCTGTCCCGTTCGAGCCGATCCAGAATCTCGCGAACCTGCACCGCATAGCGCGCACCGTTCGGCGCCAGCCGCACCCGGTTGCCGATCCGCTCGAACAGCGTGACGCCCAGGAACGCCTCCAACCGGCCGATCTGACGACTGACGGCACCCTCCGTCCGTGCCAGCTCCTCGGCGGCTCGGGCAAAGCTGCCGTGTCGGGCCGCGGCTTCAAACGCCTGGAGCGCGGAATTGCTCGGGATCTTGCGGGACATGGGCGTCTCGTTGGTCGGAGTGTGTTCATCGTCAGCTTGATCAAATGTCACTGAAGGCTGACTTTATTTCGTTTTATCGCGCGGAATGGCGAGCTTAGCATTACGTTACCGCACTGAACATCACACTTCCCCAGATGAATGTGCAGCCTGCCCAAAGGACGATCCCATGATCTACACCGTGGAATGCAGCTTCGCCGACCTCGACAGCGAAGCCGAATGGAACGACTTCTACAGCCTTGAAAAGCTGCCCGCGCTGATCTCGGTCACGGGGTTTCACACGTCGCAGCGGTTCAAGGCGATCACCGGCGGTTGCCCGGTTTATCTGGCGATCCACACGATCGACGGCCTCGATGTCCTGACCGGCGACGAATATCGCCGCAAAGGCGGCGGCAATTTCGCGAAGTGGCAACGACACATCACCGACTGGCACCGGAATCTCTACAGCGATATCGGCTTCGCGCCGGCCGTAAAGGACGGTGAGCATCTCGCACTGAGCGCCGGCGGCCCTGATTCGCTGATTCGATTGGGCCTCCAACCGCTGGCCATGCAGGCCGCTGCGCTCGAGAAGTGTCCCGCGCGCCGTTGGCTCGCCGTCGTGCCACGGAACAGCGCGCGGCTTGTCGAGGCGCTTCCGGAAGGCATTCACCTTTACGCGCCGCTGACGGAGCAGTTGACGAGCACACGCGCCCTTTCGATTGCACAGGAGTAGACCGCGATGCCGAACGTCACTTTCTCGATCGATACGACGCGGATGCCGGCTGACGAAAGCGTTGCCGCGCTGTCGCGCGATTGCGTCGAACTCTGCACGCAGGTGCTCGGGGCTGAACTCAAGAACGTCCATGTCATTTTCCTGGCGGTTCGGCACGGGCATGGACATCCCGTCTTCGCCGACATCCGGTATCGCGTCAGCACGCCTCGCACGCCGGAGGTCATGAACCGGTTCATGGACGCGCTGGATCAGGCGATCGTTCGCCACACTGGCCTTACCGCGCGCATTCGGTGCTTTGGTTACACCGCGTCGAGCATTCACGCCCGCAACTAGCCGATTCGGAGCAACACGATGTCCACCCTTACCTTTCCTGTTCAGCCAGTCGGGGATTTCACGATCACCGCCATCAGTGATGGCTATCTCACCGCCAGTCTCGACTTCCTGTCGAATATCGATTCGGATGACGCATCAAGAATGCAACGTGCTGCCGGACAGAAAGAACCGGCGGCCGTTCATATCAATTGCTACGTCGTACGCGGAGCGGGCCGCACCGTTCTCATCGACGGTGGGGCTGGCGGGTTCAGGCAATGGGGTGGCCAGCTCAAAACGAACCTGATACTTGCCGGCATCGAACCCGCTGCGATCGACACCATCCTGCTGACCCATGCGCATCCCGATCACGTCGGTGGGCTGGTGAACGGTGCGGGACAGGCCGCGTTTCCACATGCGGAACTGGTCGTGCATCAGCGAGAGGTCAGGTTCTGGCAGGACGACGGAAATCTCAGTCGCGCCAGTGAGCGGGCTCGCGGCAACTTTGCGAAGGCGCGTCAGGTGTTCGATGCCTATGACGACCGGCTTCGCCTGTTCGACGACGGACATGTGCTCCCCGGCATCAGCGCGCTGCCGCTGCCGGGACACACCGATGGGCACACCGGATATGTTCTCGAATCCCGCGATCAAGGCCTGCTTGTGTGGGGGGACGTGGTGCATTTCCCGCATATCCAGATTCAGCGGCCGGACGTCTCCATTGCGTTCGATCACGATGCGTCGCTGGCGGCTGCTACGCGGTCACGCCTTCTCGATCAGGTCAGCGCGGACGGCCTTCTGATCGCCGGCATGCATCTGGGGGAACTCGGGTTCGCACGTATCAAGCGAACGAGCGACGGGTATGGGTTGCTTTACGAAGACAAAGGCTGAAGCCACACGTGTACCGATGTGGGATGCCGCCACCTCACGCCGACATGCATGAGTCACTCGTTTGATCCATGCGTCTTTTTTTGAGGGTTATACGACCTTTGCGCCATCCGCTTCGCGTTCCATACTGCACGTGAAGATCGAGCAGGGAAAGGCACAAACGCCATCGCGTCTTGCGCTTTCGGCCCGATCAATCACGACGTAGAAAGGAGCAGAAGATGAGGCTTAAAGACAAGTCGGCGTTAATCACCGGTGGTACCAGTGGCATCGGTCTTGCGACCGCGAAGCGGTTCATTGCGGAAGGCGCCCGCGTCGCGGTGACGGGTCGCGACGAGGCGGTGTTCGAGCGAGTGAGGGCCGAACTCGGCGAGCATGCGCTCGTTCTCAAGGGCGACGTCCGTTCGCTCAACGACATGCGGGCGATTGCCGCTGAAGTCGGCGAGCAGTTCGGCGGCGTGGATATCGTATTCGCGAACGCCGGCTGGGCGTTCCCGTCCGCAGTCAACGATATCGACGATGTGCTCTACGACGAGATCATGGACATCAACGTCAAAGGCGTGGTGTTCACGCTTCAAGCGGTGCTGCCGCAATTGCGAGAGGGCTCGTCCTTCATTCTCAACACCTCGTTCGTCGCGCAGACCGGCAAGCATGGCATCTCGTTGACGGCAGCCGCGAAGGCCGCCGTGCGATCGCTTGCCCGCAGTTGGTCCTACGAGTTTCTCGACCGGAAAATCCGCTTCAACGCGATCGCGCCCGGCGCGATCGACACGCCGCTGCTGACCAAGTGGGGCATGACGGACGAATGGGTTCGCGACCGCAAGGCCGAGTTTGCCGACACCATTCCGGTGGGCCGCATGGGTACGGCCGAGGACATCGCCAACGCCGCGCTCTATCTCGCCAGCGACGAATCCGCGTACGTCGTCGGCACCGAACTGGTCGTCGACGGCGGCGCCTCGCAGCTTTGAGCGCGCGGCGCCCGATTCCGGCGCCCTGCGTGTCATCGCGGCTCATCCACCTATCCGACCTCACGTCCGCCACGCTTGGAGTCACGGCGGCTATTTCATCCGGCCCAGCCTGGTAACGCTCGCAGCAGGGCCGACCTGCAAGGAGAAATGATCTTGACCGACAGTAGCGAAAACAATGCTTCCGGACCGCCGCTCACCCGAGCCGGTCGTTCACGCCGCGATGTGCTCAAGTTCGGCAGCATCGCGACGCTCGGTGCCGTCCTCGGTGGCGGCACCCTGCGTGGACACGCCGCCCCTGTGCTTGCCCAGACCGGCAGCGACGGAGCACTTGCTCCGAACGACCCGCTCAATATCCTGATCGTCAATTACGACGGCGGCACGCTGCTCGACTTCGCCGGCCCCAGCGAAGTCTTCCATCGGCTACCGAATACGAACGTTCGCTACGCGAGCCTCGATGGCGGCAACGTGACGCTCGAATTCGGCGTCGTGTACGGCAAGACCGAGCGGCTGGCCGATATCGACAAGACGGACGTGCTGCTGGTCCCCGGCGGGTCCGACCTGTCGGCGCCGATGCGCCCCGCGTATCAAGCGCAGATCCGGCGCCTGGCAGAAAGTGCCCAGCATGTGACGTCCGTCTGCAACGGATCGCTCGTGCTAGCCGCAACGGGAATTCTCAACGGCAAGCGAAGCGCCTGCCATTGGGCCTTCGTCAACAAGCTGGCCGAATACGGCGCCATTCCCGTGCCCGATCGCTTCGTCGAAGACGACAACGGCCGGTTCATGAGCGGCGGCGGCGTGACGGCGGGCATCGACTTCGCCCTTCGCGTGGCGGCGAAGCTGCGCGGTCGACAGGCCGCCGAACTCACGCAGCTCGTGATCGAATATGATCCCGCGCCGCCGTTCCATTCCGGCCATCCGAGAGATGCACGGCCGGAAGTCATCGCGATGGTCGACAAGAAACTGCCCGGTGCATCCAGGGGGCTCGCACGCGTCCCGGGCGTTCGTTGAATCGCTTGCAGGCAATGTGAGCCAACCCATCGACAGACTGCGATGAACACCGCGACCGACATTGCCTGCTTCATCCTCCACTTTCGCAGTCCTTTCCATTCAAACCATGCACGAAAATCACTCGATGCAACAGACCCGTGTTTTCACCGCTGCTCTTGCAGCCTGCTTCACCTTTTTTGCGTTTGCCGCGCCCGCGACTGCCGCTGGTTCGCCACGTCCGCCCGAAGCGGCCATCAAGGCCGAGAATGCGCGCTGGGCGGATGCCTTTGCGCGAGGGGATTACGAGGCGATCGGCCGCCTCTACACCCGCGACGGCACGCTCTTGCCGCCCGGAGGCAACAAGATCACGGGACGCAACGCGATCATCGGGTACTTCACCAAGGGGTATGCCGGATCAAAGCCCGCCACCGTATCGTTCAGCAATGACGAGTTCTACGGTAACGACCGGGTCGTGACAGAGGTGTCGGATGTGGAGGTCCGCGACCACGACGGACAACTCAAATTCCGCGGCAAGCAGACGCTCGTCTTTCTGAAAGAGGACGGCGCGTGGAAGTTGCATCGCGACATGTGGAACGATGACGGCCCGCTGACGGCGGATGGCCATTGAGCGTCTGGTGAAACGCATGGCGATCTACCCAACGCGCCGCTAGTCCGCGAGAGGGACCTCGGCCAGGCAGCGCGCGGATCGGCCGGCAGACGATGGTCGATCAGCGCGCTCCGTTCGATCGGCTCTCGCGTCGAATCGCTTGCGGCGGGTGCCCATGCAGTTTGATGAAGGCCCGCCGCATCCGCTCCGGGTCGGTGAACCCGACCGCCAGCGCAATCTGTTCGATCGGTTCGCTGCCCCCCTGCAGGCGCAGCCGCGCCGCTTCGACACGCAAGCGCTCGACCGCCTTCGCTGGTGTCTCTCCGGTTTCCCGGCGAAATGCGCGCCCGAACTGCCGCGGACTCAAACTTGCGGCTTCGGCGAGCCGCTCGACAGGCAACGCTTCCGCCAGATGTTCCCGCGCAAAATTCAGCGCGATGCGGATGCGATCCGATTCCGGCTCCATCTGCGACATCGCCGAGAATTGGGACTGGCCGCCTGGCCGGCGATACGGAACTACCAAAAGCCGGGAGACAGCGCGCGCAACCTCCGCGCCCATATCTTTTTCAATCAAGCCGAGCGCCAGGTCGATGCCGGATGCGATGCCCGCCGACGTCCAGATGCGGCCCGCCTCGATATAAATGCTATCGCCCTCGACCCTGGCGCGCGGGAAGCGCGACTGCAATTGGGCCGCGTATCGCCAGTGCGTCGTCACGCTCACGCCGTCCAGCAAGCCGGTTTCCGCAAGCAGAAACGCCCCCGTACACACGCTTGCGACCCGCGCAGCCCTGGCACCCAGTTTTCTGGCGGCGGCGATGTTCTCCGGCGTCTGCATCGGCTCGATGTCACCGCCCACGAAAATGACGGTGTCGAACGTGCGCCTTCCGATCGGCTTCGTGTCAACCGACAGGCCCGTATTGCCCGGCACCGGGCCGCCGGACTGCGAGATGACGTGGAGATCATAGGGCGCGTGGCCCGCCGCCGTGGCGACCTGATTGAAGGCCGACAGCGGCCCGCCCAGATCGAGCGCATCGTAGCCACGGCAAACGAAGAATCCGATTCGATGCATGACGAAGTCGTTAACTGAAAATCCCGTAAAGTCGCATTTTACGAGGAACCCTCAAATAGCGCCATTCGGCCGGAAATGAGGGAAATAGGTCGTTTACGTCGTGATCGATTGTCTGTATGTCTAACCGCAGGCGTCGACCAGACCAGGATGGCAGTCATGCCCCCTACTCCGCATTCACCTTCCGCCACTGCATCGGCGACATCTCGTACCGTCCTCGAAACGCGCGACTGAACGCCGCTTCCGACGTATACCCAACCCGACCGGCAATATCCGAAATCGGCGCGCGGCTGTACCGCAACAACTCCGCCGCCCGGTCGAGGCGCCAGGTCGTGAGGTAGCTCAGCGGCGCCTGCCCCACGACACGCTGGAACCGGTCCGCAAAAGCCGACCGCGACAGATTCGACAACTCGGCAAGATCACTCACGCTCCACGCCCGCCCGGGATCCGCATGAATGGCCGACATCGCCGGGTTGATCCGGCTGTCGATCGCGCCGGACAGCCACCCGTGCCCTGCCGAGCCCTCCGTCGCCCAGGTGCGCAGCAACTGGACGAAGATGACGTCCAGCAATCGGGAGATCATCGCGGCGGCGCCCGCGCGCGGACTCAACGCCTCGTCGAGGATGAAATGGCAGCTCAGCTCCAGCCACTCGAACGGCCGTTCCCGCAACCCTTTCAGCACCAGCACCGGCGGCAGCACGGACAGCAACCGTTGCGACAGCACACCGTCGAATCCGAAGTCGCCGCACAGCCAGGTAGTGTCGCCGCTCCCGATCGTCAGGCGCTCGCGATCGTAGTACTGTGGCGCGAGATCCGTGACGAGACGCGCGGAGCGGCCCGGCCGGTCGGAGATGACATGGCCATGACCATGCATCAGCATGACCAGGTCTCCCTGCGACGCGTGATACCGCTCGTCGAGCCCCTCCACTTCGATCGCCACGCTGCCGCTGCGGATGATGTGCAGCCGATACTTGCCGGCAGGAAAACGCAATCCGAAAGGCGCCGATGCCGCGCACGTGAAGACCGTGTTGCCGCGGATGCGGATCAGCTCCAGCACGTCGGAAAAGGCATCCCGCTTGAAGGCGAACGGATCTGCGTCATCGTCCAGCGCCGTCGGCGTTTGAGCAAAGAATTCCGGCTTTTTGGCCATGTCGCGTACCCGGATGGTCTTTATGATGGACACATCATTCACGCTGAACGACGCTGGTGTCAAAGACTATTCTCAAGGTGCGTGGCATTCGGCAATCGCGTAGTACCCCTTGTTTCGTTGCTGGCGAACACGGGGCAGACGGCTCCGGAGATACCGAGGTCTCATGGGCGTGATGTTCGTCATTCAGCGATTACAGGAGCAGGGATATGAATCCGGAAACGCGTACCGACACGGTTGTACTGATTCACGGCCTGTGGATGACGCCGTTGTCGTGGGAACATTGGGTCACGCGCTACGAGCAGCGCGGCATGCGCGTCATCACGCCGGGATATCCGGGCGTCCAGCCGGGCACGGCCGGCGTCGAGGCGCTCCGCCGCGACCCGTCGCCGCTGGTGAATCTCGGCGTGCGCGAGATCTTCGACCACCTGGCCCGAACGATCGCCGCGCTCGACACCAAGCCGATCATCATGGGGCATTCGTTCGGCGGCGCGTTCGCCCAGCTTCTTCTCGACGCAGGCTACGGCTCGGCCGGTGTCTCGATCGACGGCGCCGGGGTGAAGGGTGTATGGGCGCTGCCGTTCAGCCAGATCAAGGCGGCGTTCCCGGTCCTGCGCAATCCGGCCAATCTGCATCGTGCGGTGCCCATCACCGAGCACGAGTTTCACTATGCGTTCACGAACAACCTGAGCCTCGAGGAATCGAAGAAGGTCTATGACCGCTACGCGGTGCCCGTGTCGGGGCGGATCCTGTTTCAAGGCGCGTTCGCGAACGTCAACCCGAATGCCCCGACGCGCTACAACTTCGCGAACGACGATCGCGCACCGCTGCTCTTTATCGCCGGCGGCAACGACAACATCCTGCCGCCTGCTGTACAGCGCGAGAATTTCGAAAGGAATACGAAGGGTTCGCGGGCAATCTCGGCGTACAAGCTGTTCGACGGCCGCAGCCACTACACCTGTGGCGAGAAAGGCTGGGAGGAGGTTGCCGACTTCGCACTCGACTGGGCGCAGGCGCCTGCGGCGGGGGATCTCGGCAAGGGTTGAGTTGTTGGTCAATGGCCCATAAACGGCCGTGGCCGTGAACCCGCCTACGCTCGTTCAACAACTCGACCGGGCGACCGATCCAGCCTGACACGTCGATTCTTTTATCGCTCGTGCATGAGGCGAGGCGCGCACGATTGGCCGGGGAACAAGTGAACCCCGTGGAATCCTGAACGACGTCTTGTAGCGTCAACAGACCGTTGAACGACTTGTCGGCCTGACGCATTCTCCGGTTCGCCAGTCGAGGCTGGCACCCCGTCGCGTTCCGTTTTCAATGCGCGAGCGGCACGTCGGCGGACATGGTGTTGGATTGCCCCGTCCTGGCACCCTCGACCACGGGTGCAGGTCAGGCAATCCATCCTGGCACGCGTCACGTGCGCCGGCTTACGCGGCCTTGGCCAGCTCCGCGTCGATGGCGGCGACCAGCTTCGGGTCGTCCGCGGTCGTATCGGGCGAGAAACGCGCGACCACTTCACCCGTGCGGCTCACGAGAAACTTCTCGAAGTTCCACAGCACCTCGGGCGCCGGGTTCGGTTGAATGCCGTAGCCTTCGAGGCGCGCACGGAACGGGCCGTCGCCGGTCGCCTGCGGCTGCGCCTGGGTGAGCGAGCGATAGAGCGGATGCTTGTCGTCGCCGATCACGGAGATTTTCGAGAACAACGGAAACTTCACGCCGAAGGTGCCGGTGCAGAACGACTGGATTTCCGCATCGGTGCCCGGCTCCTGGCCCTTGAAGTTGTTGGCGGGGAACGCCAGCACTTCGAGACCTTCCGCGCGCTTGCCTTCGTAGAGCGCCTCCAGACCCTCGTATTGCGGCGTCAGCCCGCATTTGGACGCCACGTTCACCACCAGCAGCACTTTGCCTTCGAAGGAACGCAGGGTTGTTTGCGCGCCGTCGATGGCGTTGACAGGAATATCGTAAATCGTGCTCATGTCTGCATCCTTCAATTGATCAAATCGGTTGGCGAGCCGCGGGAATCGCGGTGTATCGCGTTCATTGGAAAACCTTGGACGTCGGTCATCAAAGGCGCGTTGTCGACGCTCGTGATCTGCGCGTGGCAGAGCCCTATCCTACTTCGATCGGTCAACTTCCTGCTTGCAGCCGCGGGCCGTGGGGTCCAACAGGCGACCTGGAAAGGCCCAGGCTTCGATACAACGGCAGAATGGCTGTATAAGCATCGCTCCGTTGCCGGGGTACGCCATCCGCGGATGCGGTGCGTGGCAATATCCGAACCTTGGTCAGACTTCGGAACGCTCTACGACCACCTCGCTGATTTGAAGCACGGGCTGTATATCCGTGTAATTGGCGATGTCGGCCATGATCTCCTGCGCATGCGGGTCGCGCGCCGCCTGGAAAGCTTCGATAGACGTGCAGACGAAGTCGCACTTGGCTACGTAGACAGGATCTGTGCCCGGAGCACCGCCTGCGATGCCCTTGTCCACCGTGTAGTACAGACATGCCGCACCGAGCCGCTGCTTCACCATTGGCATGTGCTTGTCGCGGTAGTAAGCATGATCGAATCGCGCGCCTGCGGCGTACGGGTACATGACACTGACTTTGATCATCGGGTTCTCCTGTTGCTGCATGGGGATCGAGGCGCCAACGCTCGCGAGATGGCGTCGAGGCCGCTGATACAGAGCGTGGCGAAGGCTTCTTGCAGAATCGGCGTACCGACTCTTCTGATTTTAAGCACGGGCGAACCCGTCTTGCCAGTTCGGTGGCGCCGGGTGTCCAACGATGCGGGCGCAGTTCGGCGAGGTCGGACGCTTTGAGGGGCGGCAGTCAGGTGGGTACTCTTTCAGATAGCTGCCGATCGTCATCACCCACACCCTCCAAAACAGCCATTCGTAGCCGCAGAAGATCACCGTGTCCCAGCAGAATTTGCGTGGCAGAAGTCGATCAATGTCAATTCAGTCATGGTACGACAGTGCGACCAACGGAGCGCCCTGCTCGCCGGTGCGGCGCCAGTTCACAAAAGCACATGCGTCTTGACGAGCCGCGAACTGCTCTGGGCAACGCACCTTGAAATTGTTCACGGCACCGAGTTGTATCGCCAATGTACGCCCCGGTAGAACGTGCACATTAGTCATCTCGGCATCCGGCTCATCGAGATAACTGAAACAGTCGATCAATGCGTCCATGTTGTTGCCATAGAACGACGGAAAGCCAAAGCTTTTTGACAGGACCCGATGAAAGGATGGCCAATCCGTGATTTCAGTCGTGTCTACAACCACAATTGTCATTGCGTTCCACCTCACGTCTGCGTCCGGTCCATTGATGAACCAATATGAAAATTGTCAATGCACTTGAAGCTAACGTCAAATGGTCCTTTTGACCGGATGTCGGCGTTCGTTTGCAACCAAGCAGGAGCGTGGCGTCGTCGCTACCGTCCCAAGAGACCGACCCACCGTAGATCTATGGACTACTTGACTCCCCGGTTCCTTGCGAAATTTACGTGTAGCGTAAATGCACGGTGCCGAAGGATCTGCGGATAGCGCCGACTCTGGGAAATATCTCGCAGTATTTCGTCTATCTCGACATCTACCGCTAGACCTTGTTCCAACCACCCGATCGCGAGGTCACACCAATATGGAGTTGGCCATCGTAATCCAGCGACAGCGACGTCGCGAGCACAATCGATGTTCGACGAGAATGCAGCCAAGGGACGTTCAAGCGGCTTGACTATTGAGGGCGATTTCATCTCGGATCTTGTTCAACTGGGTAGGGGATGTCGCGTGCAAGGTGAGTCTGATCGATTGTCGCCAATATAGGCCTCCACGTCGACTGTCCGTTCCTGGCGGTCATCCAACTCTCGCCAAATCAGTCGTTGAGTCACAGCAAATGGCGCGCGAGTGACGTCAATGTTGCGCTACTTAGGCCGGTGGCAGTAGGCACGGCCTCCATTCCATACTCGTCTGCGGATGAAGTGCAGCATTCTGCTCGACGGGGCAAACGACACCGAGCTCGCGCAGATCCTCAAGAATGTCAGCGATGTATTGCTTCGCGCTGCGGCCACCGACGATCAGCCAGTCGTCGTAGTAGAAATATTCTGACTTGGCGAGCCAACCAGCGATCGCATCGAGCGTCGTCGGGCGATCCTCAGCGCTCAGAATGTGTAGCGCCTTCATTACGCCAATTGCCACACTTCCGGAACGCGATTTACCTTCAATCATTCTTCACCTTCATTCAAAGAGTGCATGAGCCGTCGGGGCATCAGACATGGCGACAGTTTCGTAATGGCTGAGCCAGCGGTTGCCGCTAGTCGTCTGGAGAGGCCCATATCCGGCTGCGGTCGACCAATTCCGCTCATCGTAACGAGATCAGGGCGAGCGGTATTGCGCTAGCAATGTCCGGTAGTCCCAGCCTCGTGCTTCCGTTAGTCGTTGGTCGTGCATCCTCCGTCGATCAACTAACCCCATACTCAATGCGGCCATGGCCATATACTCGGGTACGCGCCAGTTCGCGCTGTCCCCTTTGCTGCAAGCGGGCTCGATGGCGTCCAATGCCAATTCGAGTACGTTGTGCATCAGGAACTCGTCAAATATTTAGATCGTACGCTTGGGGCGCTCAACAGTTCGGCCGGCGCAGCAATCGATATACTGTTGTCGCGGCAGGGGGAAGGACACCCCGTTAAGGGGCACCAGTGGGTAAGGCCGACCGCGCCCAGGATCTTGGGCACCGTCTGCGTAATAGTCAGGCGCAGACCATGCCTCGCCGCGCACATTACACATGAGTTGGATCTCGAATTTCCCGATATCGGTCGACCACATTGCAGTCAAATTGCACCGTCATGGCGACGCGTCGGGAGAACACAAACAATCAGAACACTCAAGTTGGGGTGATATTGAAGACCAAATTTTTGATTGCGGCACTGCTTACCTGGGCACCCTTGACCATCTCGAATGTTGCCCGTGCAGACAGTACTGGAAGTCCGTCATTTTCTCCTGACCCGACGATCGAAAAGGTGGCTGAAGCGTATGCGCAAGACGCCGTCGACTTCTCCGCAAAGCAGTTTTCCATCAAACTGGATTGGTCGGATGCAAGCATGGCGGACGTCGAAAGAGCCTTGTCGAAAATGCATGCATCTTATGCCGACACGAATCCCAAGCCGTCTGACGAGCAAGTCATGTCGTTTGCAAAAGGCTTTGGAAGTTACGTAGGTGAGGTGTTTCGCCGTAATCATGGAGGAGAATGGGGAATGGTCACGCTCGGTGACCATCGATTCCCTGGACTTCGAACCACTTCGGGTACGAATTTTTGGCCGTGGGCGCGAGCATTCGATCGAATTACAAAAGGCCCTGAAGCAAACATTTCCGACTACTACAATGTGCTACTGAAGAAATGAAACGGCTAGCGCTGGCATCGACGTGTTGAATCCGCAACCGAACTCCGCCGGCCACCGCCCGACCACGCGCAACCGACACCGATCGCCCAGAAAGGGACACTCGAGCTTCTCGATATCGGCCATTCGTTCGAGCAGAAAGTGAAGCGGGTGCGGAATCGCAGGATACTGGCGGCAGACGGCACCAAGAGGCACCAAACCAGTCCCTGCATATGGCCAGCCAGACGTCGCCGCGCTGCTGCGAACCGCACCCGTCACATACGCCTTAAAGCCCAAGCTCCTGTTCCAGTCGCCGCATTTCTTCCCGCCACTGTTCCTGTCGTTGCGGCTTCTGATGTTTCGGTTTGCGTGCGATTTCTGCCGCCAGTAGCGCCTCCAACTGACACCACCGCCGCCACTGTGCCTCAGCGTCACGGCTTGCGGACTGAACGCCGGTGTTGTTCGGTGTAACCGGAATCTGCTCAGGCACCGCGGGAGCACGAGATGCGAACAAATTTCGATACGCGCTTTCAGCATCGGGCAATTCCTGCAAGCGCCCGTTGCGGATTGCCCAGAAGCGATTGCAACTGTGCTCGATCAATTCGCGGTCGTGCGAAACCAGGATGAAACCGCCATCGAACGCCGCCAGCGCGGCAGCAAGTTCGCGCTTGCCTTCCATATCCAGGTGATTGGTCGGTTCGTCCAGCCACAATAGGTGGTAGCTGGCCATGGACAGCGCGAGAAATAGCAGACGAGCCCGCTCGCCGCCACTCAGTGTGGCCACGATCTGACCATGGCGTACGTACGCAAACCCGGCAGAAATCAAAGCCTGTCGTCGCTCCTTGTCGCCGACTGGCGCGAATTTATATAACGCGTCCGACAAAGTGGCGTCGTCGGCCAGTTGATGCAATGACTGATCGTAGTAGGCGATGCGCGCCGCCGGATGATAACGCCAACCCATGGGCGTTTCTCCCTGCTGCAGATCGCTCCAGCACTGGCGCAGCAACGAGGATTTGCCCGTGCCATTGCTGCCCAGGAGTGCGATCTTGTCACCTGGCCGCACCCACAAATCGTGAACGTCAAACAGGATCGGCTCTTCTGCCTGGGCGCGTACATGCAGGCCTTCGAATGCCATCAGACGGTCCGCCGCTAATGGTCGTCCTTGTAGCTTCAAGCGCCATGGGCTGCCACGACTAACAAAGGTCTGGTCTTCCTTGAGCTTTTCGACACGCCTTTGCATGGACTTGGCTTGGCGCGCCAATTTCTCATTGTCGTGCTCGCGCCCCCAGATGGCCAGGCGTTTGCTGCTGGCGGCCAGCCGGTCGATCTCGTTTTGCTCGCCTGCATGACGCGCTTGTGCCGTTGCGTCGGCCTCGGCCAACGCGACCAGGGCCCGGCTGCACGGCATATCGAAACTGTACAAGCGCTGGTCGCGCAGAATCCAGCTCGTGTCGCTGAGACTGTCCAGAAGTCGCGCGTCGTGCGATACCAAGATGAAGCCACCCTGCCAGCGGCGCAGGAAATCTTCCAGCCACAATAACGAGGGGAGATCCAGATGATTGCTTGGTTCATCAAGCAACAGGAAATTCGGCTGCGCAAGTACTGCGCGCCCCAGCAGCAAACGAGTGTGTTGACCGCCGCTCAGGTCGGAAACGGGTGTGTCCGCCGCAATGGCCAGCTCCAAATCGTCCAGTAGGCTGTCTACCCGCCAATGCTCGGCCCGTTGCTCGCCGACGCTTGCCAGCAACGCCTCTCGCGTCGTCAGGTCGGCCAGTCTTGACGGTAGATGCTGCTCGACGTGTTGCAGACGGCACATTGCCGCATATTGCACGCTACCGGCGCTGGGTTCGCGGCTGCCCGCCAATACATCAAGCAGACTGCTCTTGCCGCAACCGTTGTGGCCGATCAGGCCGATGCGGTCGCCCAGTTTTACAGTAAAGGAAAGGTCCTGGAATAGCGGGCCGTGGCCGGTTTCCAGTTTCAGGGAAAGTGCGGAAATCAGGGTTGTCATGCTCTTGCTCTCGTTTTTTCGGGACGTGTTTATCCCTGTCAACAGGAGCGCTGGCGACAACCTTGGAGTCGAGAAAGGACTCGGGAGGAGAAGGCTTTGCTCTGACCGGGTTATCGCAGCGCGATGGAACTCAGGCAAGAGCGGGCGAATGTGCTGAACCAATGTGCCAACATCAGTTGGCGCACTAACAAAACCATATTTACCTCCTTTTTAAAAAAGAGTTGAATGTCGCGGCGGAGTTTATCTCGGCTCACGTCGGTTATACAAGCCGCTGGCGTTGCGGCTCGCAATTCCTTCCAAGAAAGATCGCCGAACGCTTCGCGACAACTCGACGCCTGCTTTGAAGAATGTGTTCCGAGTGACTGCTCCTGGCCATCGGCGGCCCTATCCCGGCAGGCCAGGTCACCTTCGATCGCCGATGTTTCCAGGTTGATCGCAGAAATCCACGGACATCAGACGCAATCGGAGACGACTTGGCGCAGAAACGCCGGACTAGACCACGCAGACACCATCTGGTCGTCTGACGTCAGTAGCAAACGAAAATCAGCCCCCGATCTGGCGCTGCATGAGATAGAACCTCATGTCGTCGCGCCCCTGCATTGAAACCGGTTTCGGATCGCGATTAAAGCCGAGCATTTCATAAAATGGGTATGCTGATTCGCGCGCCGTACACCAGAGCAATAATCCACGCTGTTCGCGGACATGGCGAATGGATAGATTGACCAGAAGGCGTCCGAATCCCAGACCACGCACCGACGGATGGACGGCCATGCCGCGAAGGCGCCAGGCTTCAGCGTTCAAAACACCGGATTGTCCTTCTTGACACACCGACGCCACCGCCACAATGCCGTCGTTATCACGCACGGCAAAGTGCCTTGTCGTCGAGGCGAGGTCTCCGGGTAGCGCACTCCCTTCTTCATCTCCGGCCATCAAGATTGCGGCCCTGAGGGGATAGGTTTCTTCCGCGCGAACGGCGCAGATGGTAAAGCGCACATCTTGTGAAGTCATCTAATTGTCGGCTCGCTTCATCACGCAGATAGTCTTCCGGTTCGCTTTCAGCATACCCACTCGCAAAATTATCAGTTGCCGGGCGTTACCAGTAAGGGTAATTTCCTATCCGTTATCTCTTTTTCAATCATACGCTAACTGCGATCACAGATGACGTCGAAAGTCTCGACAGATGCAGAGCTTGCCTACGATGAAATCCGATCGAGGATCTTTGACGGCCGCCTTGCGCCTGGGCAGAAAGTATCCCATCGAGGACTATCGGACGAACTCGGTTTCGGCCAAATGCCCGTGCGCAGCGCATTGCATTTGCTCGAGTCCGAAGGGCTGGTCGTGGTGATCGAAAAGAGTGGGACCTATGTCGCTTCGCCAACTACGAGTGATCTCCGCGAAATTTTTGAAATGCGGCTGGCCCTCGAGAGTACAGCTGCGTTTCTTGCAGCCAGGTCGGGCGTAACGGCAGACCTTCGCGACGCGGCAGAGAAAATGCAGGTGCTGATTGATCAGGACGTCGCGGACATCATGCTCGAGCAACGTGTCGGTTGGGTGTTTCATCAAGCGTTGTTTGCCGCCGCAAGGAACGTGCGAATCTCATCCGCGTATAGTCTATTGCGAGCCCAAACCTTGGCGCTAAACGAACTCCCGCGTAGCGACGCCGAAACCGTTCGGCGCGGCACGATCGAGCACCTGAAAATCTTTCACGCAATCGAAGCAAACGACGGCGAGCTTGCGCGTCAGCATATGTGGAATCACATCGTTGACGGCACGCCCGCACGGATAAAACTATTAAAGGCGCGGCATGAACACGAAAAATAAGGGCCTTTCCCTCCCGCTGCAAATGCTTGGCGGGCTTGTCCTGGGCGTCGCTTGCGGCGTATTTGCTCCTGGCTTTGCCGGGAAGCTGGGCTTTCTCAGCGCGATGTTCGGCCATGCGATCAAGATGGTCGTCATGCCGTTGATCTTCCTGTCGGTCACGGTCGGTGTCTTTCGTGCGGGCCGACTGCGCGAACGGCTCGGCAAGGTCGCACTATCCAGCATCGTCTTCTTCGTTTTGATGACTGGCCTGGCTGCGTCGCTCGGCCTGCTGCTCAACTTCGCATTTCGGCCGGGTCTCGGTGCGAGCCTCACGCACTCCGGATCGATGCCTGCAGCACTCGCATCCAGCATCGACTGGACGAAATTTCTCGTTGATTTGATCCCCGCGAACATCGTCGCCGCGCTCGCCGCAGGGAATTCTCTCCCGGTACTCGTTTTCGGCGTCATTTTCGGTGCGGCATTGGCGGCTGCCCCGGAGCGTGCCGAGCCTGCGATTGCCGTTTTCGAGGCACTGCTGTCCGGCCTGTTCAAGATGACCCAGTGGGTGATCGCATGGTCGCCGCTCGCGATCTTCGCCGCGATCGCGCAGCTGTTGTCGGCCAAGGGCTTTGCCGGCGTGCACTCGCTCGTCGAGCTTCTGGGCGTGGCCTATCTCGGCATGGCGATTCTGGCGGTGGTACTCACCGTCGTCATTCGCGTCGCCGGTCAATCGCCTCTCGCCGTTCTCAGGAAAGTGAAGGAACCGCTGATCCTGGGTTTCACGACGCGGTCGTCCGAAATTACCTACCCGTTGCACCTGAAGAAGCTGGTTGAATTCGGCGTTCCCCACGGCGTGGCGTCCACGATCTTGCCGCTCGCCTATATTTTCAATCGCGACGGCGCGGTCCTCTACACGGCCCTCGCGGTCGGCTATCTGGCCGACGCCTATCATCTCGCCTGGTCCTGGCCGCTGGTGATCACGATTTTGATTTTGACGATCATCACCATCGACGGCGCAGCCAATGTGCCCTCCGGAGCGATCGTCGCCATCACCATCGTGCTGACGTCGATCGGGTTGCCGGCCGATGCGGTGCTGCTGCTGTTGGGCGTCGACGCCTTTTTCGACATGGGGAGAACCGCCCTGAACGTCTACGGGAGCACGGCGGCGGCGGCTGTCGCGGTGAGACTTTCCGGTTCGGAGGACGGTATCGCCGCCGAAACCGTGACGCGTCAGGCGAGCGTGTGAGTGATTCGGAAGGGACGGGCGCAGGGCGCTTCACTGTTGCGCCCGCCCATTGCAAGGCGCCGGGGCACATCCACTCGGGCATCCAGATACGGCGACGAGAACAGGATTGGATGATCGTTCGTTTCCATTGATCTTCGGTTAGCAGAACGACGGATCTTTTGCAGGAGAAACAGTATGGTTGGTTCAGAGTCCGCAGATTATTTCATGCTGCGCCTAGGCACGCCGCATCCGACATGGGCGTTGACCGATGACAGCAACATGATTGGCATCGGCAATCGTGACGGCGTGGTGAGTGCCCTGTTCGAGCTGGATCGCAACCAGATCGCACGGATTAGAGCATTGGGCCAATCGGTGGAGAGAATCAGGTGTATTTGCGACCGCGCGGGCCGGGAGCTGCACTTTTATCTCCACGGCAGACAGGTGTCTCCCGGCGTGTGGGCCGGAGTCGCGTCGGCCGATCCCGACTATCTGCCGACCGCCGCGATGATCGCAACATGGACAGTACCGAAGAAGCCCTGCGATGCCTTCAAGTTTCCGAGCGTGAGTGCACGTGTGGTCGCATCCGTTAGCCTAGCCTAAACTGCGATCACAGATTGTTGCGCGAGGTCGAGCCGGATAAGCCCCGACTTTCGGGGGCCGATCGTTTGACATGTTCGTCCGGCTGCGCGCGCACGCCGTTCAGTGCCTTTGGTTCTGGCACACTCAACCTCGGATCGCCAGGACCATTTTGCTGGCCAGTTCACCGGCCAGCACTTTTCATTCATGGGTATTCGGTCATCGAGCGACGCCCTTTCGTCGCGAAGCTCAAGCACGAGACTACGCGAAAGCCCGCAAAAAACATCCCGCCAACCCTGCAGCAGAGCCTGCGCCGCACGTGACGAGACGCCACGCGTGACGCTCGCCAAGCCCCACGCCCGCCCGCTCCAAGACCGAAAACTCCGCGCCCCTCAACCGCCCTACGGCGCTCACCGCATCGCAGCCCAGGCCCCTTGCTCGCCCCGAGCGCTCCCCGTTCGAACAAAATCCGAAACATTCAGCGAAACCGTATCGGCCTTCGCCTTCGAGCGCGTCTTTCGCGCGACTGCCAGGATCGGTGTCAAATGCTCGTAAAAGCATTCGAGCTGTCGTGCGTCAGAGGCCAGTCGCTCAAGATCGCACGCCCGCTCGAGAATCAATCGCGCAATATGAAAACGCTGAAGTCCGGGGCCAACCCGAATCTGAAACACGACGCCATCGCTGCTATGCGGCACCCCCGCCCACACAAGCGAACTGCGATCCATAAAGCCTCCGAAAAATCCCAATCGTCACACCAATATGCCAGCCATCTCCGACATTGCATATTTGTATTTCAAAATTGTGGCGTTTCACACATGGGCATTTTCGTAAAACTCGAATATTGCGCCGCAGCAAAAGTATCCGTAGACTGGGTTTGCGCGTCCGATGTAGTTGCCCCGCAGTCGTCCCATGACGGGAGAGCACGCGATGACGACTTCTTCACCAGCACTGAACCAGGCACCTCCTGCGCTCCACGTGTTCCAGCAAGATGGCGGCTGGCACTGGGGCATCACGGTTCCTCGCTCCGCGGGATCCGGCTTCAAGCTGATCGCCTTCAGTACCGACATCTTTTCCACGGAAGACACCGCACAACGCGACGGCGATCGGGCGTTGGCCTCCATCGTCGACAGTGACGTGCATTGATTCTGGCGGATCGGGCAATTGGTTTCTACCATACGCGCCGGCGTGCGCTATCGGGGCGCTCCTATCGAATGTGCTCCGGCCGGCGGGGAGCGTCGGCCGGAACCCGCTCCGAAGTCGCGCAAGACGCGCGGCGGCGAAGCAGCGCAGCAGTTCTGAACGCGCCCGGAAAATCCAACATTCCCGGCAATACCGACCCTGCTACGATGCGTGCTCAGTGATTACGATGCAGTCGCCCCTTCACCCGAAGGCATTCGGCTGCAGTCGGTGGACGCGACTGCATCCTGAGAACGCTTGGATATACCACCACATACGCTGCCTTATGGAAGCGTCGAGTGTTTTGGACGGGAGGATGAATGCGCAAGTTGATGCGCGCGGGCTGGCCGTTCGTGATGGGCTAAAAATTAAGCTGACACCGAATCGAATGCCGGAAGGATGCAACACCGTCCGCCCTCGCCCCTTCACACGTGGCGATCACAGGGACGTGCGCCCCTAACCGCGCACAGTCCGAATCGAGTAGGACGCGGAGCCGTTGCCATGCTTGCGGTAGGCAACTAATCGCGGATATCGTTTCCGCGTTCGTCTTCGAAATACAGGTTCTCGTACGAGATGCCGGCCGCCCTCAAATGCTGCTCTACCTGGCGTCGCAGCCACTTCCACAGATCAGTGCCCTGGTCCGCGCAAGTCGTGATCTCAACGCAAGCGGCCGTCGCGTCTGAGCATTCCTGTTCTTCGCCATCATCGTCGTATGTGTAGATCGACTCGACGGACATATAGTCCTTGCCGTCGTACTGGGTCACAACGTAAAGATCGCTATACAAGGTGGTCTCCCTCTGGTCTGGTGGTTCGCGCCGGCGAATCTATCACGGAAAAGCGCCGTTCCGGATCGATCGTTAGAAACAGGCTGGTCTCGATTTCCCTATACTGGTGAGCCAATCAATTCCATACGGGGAAAATAAAAATGCCGCCGACCAACACGCTCGACGTTCGACTCGATCCCAAGGCCATCCGCCTGATCATGGACATGCCCCGTGATCTCCTGGCAGGCCGGATCCCGATGCCATCGGGATTGAGCTTGAACCGCCGCGCAGTTCTCGAAAACGCAGAGGAGCGTTCCAAGATCCTGCGCACAATCTTCTTGGGACTGAATGCAATCGGCGATCCGACCGAATTCAGCAAGCTTCGCGACGATGTTGCGGACTTCGGTATCTGGGTCAAAGCGCAACTCGACGAGCTCAACGCTGAAGAAGCAAAGTGACCTGCGAGGGGCGCTGGCCGCCGACGATACGCTTGAAGCAATCTGCGGCGCGCGCCTCTTACCCCCTCCTCCCGCTTGACAATCCCTAACCCGTCAACCCTAACAGGATAGTGTCGCCTGAATGGCGCATGCTAAATTCCGCTCGGGTTTACCTGAGAGGATCGAGCATGAGCTCATCATTTATTCGAGAGGGCGACACAACGTCCCACGGCGGCCGCGTGCTCGCGTGCACATCGACCAACGTCGTATTCGGCAAACCGCTCGCGCTCGAGGGCGACATGGTGTCGTGCCCGAAGTGCAGCGGCGTCTACCCGATCGTCGCCGTTCGCGTTCGCAGCATGACGTTCGGCGGGCGAGCGGTCGCCACCGAAGGCGACAAGACGGCTTGCGGCGCGACGCTGATCGCATCGCAAAGCCAGGCGACGGTAGAACCGACGTCCGGCGGCGGCTCGATCGGCGCGGGGAAAAGCGTCCTGGCGCAGAACGTAGCCCAGAACGATGGCGAGTACCGTGGCCGCTTCCAGCTCGTCGACGACAAGACGCGTAAACCGATCGCGAATCACCCGTACACTGTTACGTCCTCGGACGGCAAGTCGATTCAGGGCACGACCGACGCAGACGGCTACACCGACTGGCTCAGCAGCCACCAGGCATCGTCACTGTCGTTCCAGCAGCCCGGGAGCAGTTCTTGAGCGGCGACTACGCCCCCAGCTCGTCGTCCGGGGGCACGGGCTCGGGCGGCCGGACGACGCAGGTCGGGATGAGCGCGCCCAAGCTCTCACCGAAAGACCGCGCGGTTCTGTGTCACACGTTCTGCGAGTGCCGACGCATTGGCGTCGCGACGAAGGCCGGCACCATCCAGCGGCAGCGTTGCGTCGAGATGCGCCTCGGGCTGCCGAACGAAGTCTCGAAGATGCAGACAGGCGTTCCGACCGAGTATCGCCCCGAACAGCCCTACGACATGACGACGACCCCGCCTGAACCAATCATGGACTATGACGACCCGCTTGAGCCCAATACGGGGATTCGCAAGTGGATCAAGGACAATTGGCCGAGCAAGGGTAAGAAGTACGAGAAGGGCGACGTGCGCCGCCCCGACGTCGTCATCGTGAACGATCCTGCAAAACCGCCCGTGCAATCGAACATCAAGACCGTCGTGGAGATGAAGTTTCCCGGGGACACGTACGGCCCCGACCAGGAAGACGACTACATCGAAATCGCCGGCGGCCCGTCCAAGTTCGTTCACCTCGGCGCGGCCGACTGCGGATGCGGCGACGACGACGGGCAGAAGAAAACTTCGCGCGCACGACAAACCGCCTCACAATCTGACCTGGACGAACTGTACGGGACCAGCACCAATGCGCCCGGAGCACCGCCGCTTCCGCCGCCGCATATCTCGCCGATCCCGGCTTTGTAAGCTGACGCCATGACAAACGACGAAATCGTAGCCTGGGCCAAGGATCCGCGCCGCGCGGACACGATGCCATACGGCCTGTACGAACCCGCGCACCAGAAGGGCATCACGGGTGCCGCCCTCGTGGTGCGGGGCGTGCTCTACTTCAGGAACGGCTTCACACCCGCTGTCCGGCAAGCCCTAGTGCGCTGCTTCACGCAATACAACGCGGCGATCGAGGAATATCACCACGCGCTCGAGGAAGCTGCCGGCAAGCAGCCGTCGAAATTCGGGCCGCTTCGCTGGTTCTACGCGGAGGGCGAAGAGCCAGCGCCGTACGACAAGGCCCCGGGTTTCGCGAGCCTTGCGGCAAGCGTGCCCGCCGACGAAACCCTCGCAGTCGCAATGACGAGCGCCGAGCACAAGCTCGCCACCGGGTTCTACGAATTCACGGTGTTCGCGCTCAGCGAAGGAAAGGCAGCGCGCAAGCGCGGGCTCGACGGTCTCGCCTTCTCGGTGCCGCGCGCGTTCCTCATCCAGCGTCCAGGCGTGTTCGAAGCGCTGTTCAACGCCTTTGCCAAGGACCTTCCTACCGTCCACGGGCACGGCGGCCTGGCTGTGAACGTGCCTCCGATGGGCCGGCGGCCAAACGAAGCCAGCGAGTACTTCTACGCGCGCCGCTTCGGGCCGGGCATCGACGTCGGAGATCCGATGCGATCGACGGTCCGCAAGCTCTACACGAAGATCAAGACTGTCGACTGGCTGAACGCGCTCGACGGAGATCTCATCCGCAAAGTTGGCAATCCATCGACCCTAATGCTGCCGCCGGACTGGTTCGCCCGTCAGCCGCTCGGCGACGGCGGCCTGCTGATCAAGGCCGGCGTGGCGCCAGAGTCTGGCGTGTCGAACGGACCGGGAATCCCGGTCTCACCGCCGGCCGCTTACGTTATCCTGAATCGCGCGTTGCAACCCGTCGTCGCTGAGTCGGTCGACACCCTCCAAGATGGGACGCTCGATAGCACCGCGCCGTTACTCAACACGGTCGTTGCGACCGAAGTGTGGCTGCGCCGCTTCAACGTGACCGATGACGAACTCAATCACTACTGGGCCGAGCTGCACAAGACGCCGCCCCTGCCAGCGACCTAATGCGTTGCGATTCTCGCATCGAATCGCGCGAGCGCCACGGCGCGCTCGTGCGTCACGCTGCCCGACTTGCTCCGGGAATAGCGCCCGTCGGGCGTCGCAAGTTCGACGCCCTTCCACTCGGTGCTGACGGGCATGCAGATGCGCGCAATACGGAAAGGATTCGTCTTGGTTCAGCCATTCAAGTTATTGTTTTCAACCCAATATGGTGCGGGCCCACATGGAACTGTCCATTCATAGCCGGTCTTCGCCTTCAGCCGGGCTAGAATTTTTTGAAGGCGCTCGTGCATATGCGCATCGATAAACGTGACAAGTTCCTTCCACTCGTTTTTACCCCCCACATAAAATCCCGAGTTCAGTTGCAAGCTGACTCGGACTTCTGCGCCATGAACGACCATTTGGACGCCACTGCCTACCGTTTCATGTCCGCCGTTATGGGCATAACGCTTGTGGCGAAAGTCCATGAGGTCGTCGTGAACACCCCTCAAATGGGCAGGCAACTGGCTCCGTGAAACGCCGCAACCGCCGTTTCCACTAACGAACAAGCGTGCGTAGGTAACGACAAACGCGGTGGTCAGCATCTCCTGCTCCAGAACCCCCTCCGTTGTCATTTCAAATTCGGTGCTCCTCAAGCGGTGGAAGATGTAGCCCAAGCTCACGGTCGTCGGAAAGGCATTGGCTAGCCGGATCAGGTTTTTTATGTCCTCATCCGCAACCCGCAGCAATCTGTTGCCCTGTTCTCGACACCTTTCAGCAGCTTCGCGATATTCGGCCGGCAGCAGCTCTATCAATTCTTCTGGGATGTACACGTAGTCGTCATCTTCCCAAATCGTTGTGGCTGGATTGTCCATACCGGCTAGCCTTCCGCTTGGTCAAACTGGGGATACCCAATTTAACCGATATCTCACGCCTACCCAAAAATGAAAAGACCCGGCTTAAACTGGCCGGGCCCGTTGTGGTGATTGAAATTGGCTACCGGACACCGCGGCGCGGTCCCTTGATGCGCAAGATTGCGTTCCGGCGCATCTGCTGCTCGCGCGCAAGGAACGCAAACACTTCCCGAGCGCCGGCTTCACCCGCTCACCATCGAAATCTACCGCATCTCCACACGAGGTTTCGCCGCGCTCGGTCCATCCGTTGTCAAGCGTGATCTCGCATCCCGATGTGCGGCCGCCGTGCGAGGCGCTGTCGGACTTGCTCGATCGCCGTACGCTGCTCGACTTTGGGATCGAACCCGCCGCGCGTGTCGCATCAGCAGCCGACCTCCACCGAGCCATCTGGCAGCAACGCGAAACAGTGCGTCGTGCGACCGACCGTCGTGTATTCAACGGACAGGATCAGACGTTCGACCGCGGCGATGCTCAGGACCCGTTTACGCGTGGCATGCGTACGCTCGTTGATTCGCCTCGATCTACGCGTCGTGAGCAGTGCGCAGGTCCGCCAGCGCGCTTTCCAGCTTCGATCAGCACGTATCCGCGCTCCGTGGTGCTCGCCAGCCCGTGTCGGCTAGCTTAGCCATGGTCTACGGCTTGAACCGCCCCCCCCTGCTTGAACCGCGCGCACTCGCGCAGCGCCCGCTGTTACGTTGCTGTGAGCGTCGAAACGTCAAAGGTCATTTGCGCGTCGCCGGATGCACCTATCGAGGCCTCAATATGCGGGGTGCGACAGCCGCCCCCGCCTCTCGTTTCCTTCGGCCACTCAGATCCGCTACAGCGACCCACGCTCGCACACCACGTTCGTGACGACCAGTTCGAGAAATTGCGCCTTCCTTGAATTTTCACAGCCAACTGCAATACTCCTATCACCCTTCGTTGCGGGACCCTTTACCGCGCGCGATGACGATCTTCGCCCCTCGTCTGACCTACCCGATCGTCGGTGACGATCCAGGCCAGCCGGTCGCTGCCTGCGGCCTCGGTTGCGGTACGTTGCAATCCAGCTCCCGGCGAACGTCATACGAGAAAAACACGGCACAGCGGCGGCTGCAACCACGCAATGACGCACCGTGCTCGAAAGCAATCGAGAGACGATCACTGCCGCGGTCAATCGACAGGCGTTGCCGAAAGGCGGCCGACAGCCCCCACCCAACCCGTCAGACTGCTCAACCGAGGCCCGCTTGCGGGCCGGCATGCCGATAGCAGACAGGAGACGTTACGTGAACATCCGGATCTTGATGGCCTGCACCCTGGTTCTTGTTGCCCTCCATGCTCACGCGGCAGATATCACCGGAGCAGGCAGCACGTTTGCAGCACCGATCTACGCAAAGTGGGCAGACGCGTACAAGAAAGCGGGCGGCGGCAAGGTCAACTATCAAGGCATCGGCTCGTCGGGCGGCCTGAAGCAGATCAACGCGAAGACGGTCGACTTTGCCGGTTCGGACGCTCCGCTGAAGGATGACGAGCTCGCGAAGGCAGGTCTGTTCCAGTTCCCGACGGTGGTCGGCGGCGTGGTGCCGGTCGTCAACGTGCCGGGCGTGAAGGCCGGCGAACTGACACTGTCGGGCCCGGTGCTCGGCGACATCTACCTCGGCAAGATCAAGAAGTGGAACGACCCGGCGATCGCCGCGCTGAATCCGAAGGTCAAGCTGCCGGACACGGACATCGCCGTGGTTCGTCGTGCTGACGGCTCGGGCACGAGCTTCATCTGGACGAACTACCTGTCGAAGGTCAACGGCGAATGGAAGTCGAAGGTCGGCGAAGGCACGACGGTCAACTGGCCGACGGGCACGGGCGGCAAGGGCAACGACGGCGTCGCAGCGTTCGTGCAGCGCCTGCCGGGCGCAGTCGGCTACGTCGAATGGGCGTACGCGAAGAAGAACAACATGGTCTACACGGCCCTGAAGAACTCGACGGGCACGGTGGTCGAGCCGAAGACGGAAACGTTCAAGGCCGCCGCTGCAGGCGCGAACTGGTCGAAGTCGTTCTACCAGATCCTGACGAACCAGCCGGGCAAGGACGCGTGGCCGGTCGTCGGCGCGACGTTCGTGCTGCTGCACGCAACGCAAGAGAAGCCGGCACAAGGTGCGGAAACGCTGAAGTTCTTCGACTGGGCGTTCCACAACGGCAACCAGGCCGCCACGGAGTTGGACTACATCTCGCTTCCCGAATCGGTGGTGTCCGAGATCCGCACGCAATGGAAAGCGAAAATCAAGGATGCGTCCGGTAAGCCGGTTACAAACTGAGGATTCCGGATGAGACGCGCAATCGCCCGCATTCGCCTCGCAGCGCAGGAGGACGCAACCGCCGATCGACGCACACCGCGATGGTGAGCGGCCCTGATTGAAGCATGAGACGGACGCACTGCCGATTACATTGCAATCACAGGACGATTTGAGCCATGCGCGAAGAAAGCGCTTCACCGAACCAACGCGCTCCTGAAAAGCTGACCCCCATGCCTTGCGAAGCCTGCACGACCATGCACGCGACTTCCGATCCTGTCGCCCATCGGGAACTGGTGGAATTGCACAAGCCAACGAAACTGCGGCCGCTAGGACGGCCCGCAATCGTCGTGCGACAGTATCGCTGCCGTCTTTGTCATACGAACTGGCTGGTGGAGTCCGATCCGTTGCAAGCCGGCGTCACTGAATGGCTCTGCCTGAACGGGTCAGCGAACATTCTCGCGCCCTCTTCCACACCGCAGCCGGATGACGTGGCAACCGGGCGCGCCGAAGAAGCCGCTATCGGGAACACGACGTTGCGGCTGAACCCGGCGCCTTGCGATGGAGGCAGCGCCATCTTTTTGCGCGCTACGGCAGGTAAGGCGTGATGTTCGTCAACGCGCGAGAAACGTACTCCTCCTTCTCCCCCACCGGCGCCACGTAGTGCAGTGCGCTCCGTGCGGCTTCCTCGCCTTCCAGGCGCGCGATGATCCACGCGGCCAGATACTGCGAAGCAAAACAGCCACCTGCCGTTGCGACGTTGCCTTGTGCGAAGAATGGCTGATTGAGGACTTCGACGCCCGCCTCGACGACCCAGGGTTTGGTCGTGAGATCCGTGCATGCCGGGATGTTGTCGAGAAGGCCCAGCTTTGCCAGCACCAGCGTGCCCGAACATTGGGCGCCAATCAGTTGCCGGGTCGGATCGAGATTGAGCTGCTCCATCAGCGTCGCGTCGTTGACGACATCCCGGGTTTGAATACCGCTCCCGACGATGACGGCATCCGCCGCGCGTGCGTCCGCCAACGTCGACTGCGCCTGCACGGTCACCCCGTTCATCGATGTGACGAAATGCTCCGGGCATGACAGCGTCACCCGCCAGTCGGGCTTCTTGATTCGGTTGAGGACGCCCAGCGCGATGAGGGAATCGAGTTCGTTGAAGCCCTGGAAGGTCAGAATGGCGATGTGCATGGGGTGCCCTGGCTGAGGTCTGTCGATGCATATTGCCAGATCGGCGCAATGCCCGGATTCACGTTGGCGAAAACTGACGGTTGCTGTTTCGGCCACGGGGGCCTGGTCGGAAGGTGCACGTCGCGTTCTCACATCAGCGCGGCTTTCCGGGGCGGCAGTTCATGAAGCGTAGCCTCACCGGGGAATCGCTTTCCGTTTGGCCCCGTGGGTTCGGAAAGTCAGCGGATAGGCTGTCCGACAACCCGGGCCCACATCGCCCGAACGCGTCGCGCGCGGTCTTCGAAGAGATATGACGCCGCAAGCGTCAAGACACCTGAAATGGCACCCGTCACGATGTGCTCGACGTAGGGGATGCGGTAGTGACTCGTGTGCGAGTAAGCGTCGCCCAACGTGGTCAGGACGCCAACGACCAGCGCATTGCCGTATCGATGCGCGTAGAGTTTTGACACAGGCGTGAACGTCAGAAGTACGGCCAGGAGTCCGGTCAGCAGACCCGTATGAAATGCGATAGTCCAGTGGGCAAGGCTCGTGATATTTCCCCAGCTCCCCGGCATGCACGTCATGCACGCACTGGTCGGCTGCCAGAAACGCTGGACAAACAGTCTGACGCGGCGATTCCACTCGGTTGACATGATGCATTCCCATCCATGCCGTCGCCGCGGCCGGAGCCGCCATACGTATCGTTGAAGCAGTTTTCGAACTTTTCGGCGAGCTCGCCGCCGTCGTCACGGATGGGTCGGCTGTGTGCCGTGGAGACTTGGCAATGCCGGACATGGGGGAATACTACTCCACGATTAGACGGCCGCTGTCTCGATCGAGACCGAAATTTCAACGCTCGAGTCTATCGGGGCGGCCCCGTCCGTGATGCGTGTCGAACGAGGTGCTTGCGCGCGAAGTCGCCGGCCGGCATCGACCCATACCCGACATCGGCAGTACGGGTTGGGGTGCCCAGACGCTGACGCTCGTACAGTCGCGTAACGAAGGCGATGTCACCTCAGGCCCGTGCTCTCGATGGAGGTTGGCTGGCCCGTAGAGATCCGGGGACAGTCGCCCTAGTACCGCTGCATTGCAGTCGACCGTTGTCTACACCTAGGGCTTGGCTTCAATACCGCCGTCGGCCAAAAGCGCTGGAACTTTGCTCTCCGCGAACAACGTTCGCAACAACCGTCCGAAACGGTTCTCTTTCTCGGCTCTGGCGATGCGCCGGCATGCTTCCAAGAAATTCATCCCAGCCTGGCCGAAGTGGTTCTCGTACATTTGGTTCTGCTCGAGAATGTCCAAACCTTTAAGTACGAAAAGCTTGAAATCACGACCTTTCAACGTCCGCATCGCAGTCTCGAAATCGTCAATCGTAGCGGCTCTCATCGCCGCTACTTCCCGATGGCCCCAACCGCTGTTCTCAACAAGGTACCTGATGGCATCGACGACGGTCGCACTTTGAATTCGGGCATCGCGCGCATTGTCGACTGCTGCCTTAAGTTTTGGGTGTAGCGGCTGATGGAACGGTGATTCCCCGAATTCGGTCTTGTCGGCGATGGTCGCGAAGTGAGCCAACCAACCATCAATCAAATCTTCTTCAAGTTTGGCGCCGCCAGGTAGATCGGCCATCTGTTTTCCGAGCGCCGTGACAGTGTAGGCATCAAGGTCGGCGACTCTGTCTATGAGCTTGACCGCATCAGCTACAAGATCGTCGTCGCAGTCTGTGACGTCCCAATTGAAACGTTCAGTGAATGCATACGCGAGATTTCTAGATTCGGTGCGATTCTCGTTGTGTTGGTAGCCTTGGACGATGGCCTCAATCGCCTTTGCGTCGTGCCTTCCGTCGCAAACGAAGGCGACAACCAGTTCTTCAAATTCGTCCGAAGAATTGATCCCTAGCTTTGACAACAGAACTTTCCATGCGGCCGGCGTAGAGTCCTCGGTTTTCTCCTTTGACGCATCGCCTTCCCGCCCGAGGTAGCGGCTAAGAAAGTCGCTAGGACCTCGGTTGTAGCCTGCGACATACTCCAGAGTCGGCCCGTCCTTGATGGCTTTGTTTGCAAGAGCAGATATGAGCACAATCGAGGGAACAGTTCGTGCCTGTATCGCGAGAGGCATATCCCCAGTCGCACCGAGGAGCCGAGCCACAAGACGGTAAGCCTGACGGATGACCCGGATATTCGTTATCCCGCACGCGTCCACCGCAGTCCTGGCCGTCGCACGGTAAGGGCTATTCAAGTCCGGAACCGCGATGTCAAACGCCTCTCCAGGTGTCGGCGTGAAACGAAGTTCTTCTTCGATCACCTTCTCTCGGAACGCCGCCCAGAGCGCGCTATCAATCGGCGCGGAGAACTGGTCCGAGTTGAGAATCAAGAGGAATCGCGTACCAAAATTCTGAGAGTATTCGTCGACGAAGCCTAGGACCTCGTCAACTGACAACGAGGCGTGCTTGCGCTCGATGTCGTCGACGACTACGAATCGGTTGCGCAAGGCGACAGGAACCGCTACCAGCGCAAGCTCGTCGAGCGCCGAAAAACCCTCGTGGACCTTCTTCAAGGCGTCGACGCTGACCTTCCAAGTCTTCATCAGACCTTCTGTCAACGAGCTGCTCTCACCGCCTACAGGGAGCGCGCTTTGGACCACCTTAAGCTTGAGCTGATTGATATCTTTCAAGCCGAAGAGGGACACGTAGCGCGCGCCTTCGACAATCGGGTCCTGCGACTCTTTGCGAATCTCGTTCCAGAGGTGGGTTTTGCCGGTGCCCCATGCGCCTGTCAGCGCGATGACTTTTAGGTCGGTGTTGTCGATGAGCGAGATCAACTGCGTTTTAGATTGTTCGATCGTCATTTGCTTTATTCGATGTTGAGCCCAGCCGGCGCTCCCGCCCGTACGACGTTTGGGTTGCATCACTGGCGCACTCTACCAGCCAGCTCCTGCGAAGATTTTTCGAGATTCGAGAAAAACGCGTCGTCGCATCTCAACTCTAAGCCAGCACCAGCCACGGCGAGTTTATGGGTCGCTCCAAGGCTGCCGTTCTTGACCGGCAACAAATGGCCGATAGTCGCCACCCGCCATCGCCGACACCTGGCCGGATAGCGAACTTCGACCGATCCCGTGCAGGCCGCTGGTAAACTCGGGCAGCCGAAGCTACTTTTCCCGGTCACATGAGCGCACCCCACTGCAGCACCGACACTCATCACCCCAATGATGCAGCAGTACGTGCGTCCTATTTGACAAGGCCCAGCGCAGAAACCTACGCCGCCAATTTCGAGATCGACGTCACTCACACCTCTCGTCGCCCTTCAGCGTCCCAATACGTCCAGTCCCCTGATTCAGTTCCGTGATCGTAGTCCCCAAGCGCAGCTAGCTGCCCGTTTGGGTGAAAATCCTTCCAAACCCCGTGCTCGACGCCGTGCTCGTACGTTCCTTCAGACGCGACAGTGCCGTCCTCTCTGTATTCAACAAAGAGGCCGTGCCGAATCCATCGTTGCTTATCGGCAGCCAAGTATCTGCAATAGCGATATCTAAGCGAACCGCTTGGATAAAAGACTTCCGCGATATCCAATTCCGCCATTGCGGTATCCCATTCGCTTGCAATTCACCGTGACATCATGATGTCATTCGTCTTGTAATCTATCGTGGTAGAACTGTCTTGTACTTCCAGCCTCGCGCTTGTGATAGCCATTGGTCGTACATCACTTGGCGATCTACCAGTTCCATGCTCAGCGCTGCCATGGCCATGTACTCCAGCACGCGCCAGTTCGCGTCGTCCCCCTCCCTGAAAGTGGCGTCGATTGCGTCCAACGCCAGTTCCAACTCGTTGTGCTTCAAGAACTCCTCAAATTCGGCGATCTCATCCGCGCAAACGCCCTCGGCAGCTTCCGACAGGTGGGCTCGCGCCTCGCGAAGATACTCCGAGATCCTGCTCCGGTTGGAGTGGGGGTCGCGATCAGCCAGCATATGATTTCTCTTTAAGTCGGACGTGCCAATTGTCGGCAACTTCAACCCAAGTGTCGACTGACCGTTCGTGACCGGCCGCTATCCAATGCGGCCGCCCAAGCCCGCCCCATTGCTGCAGATCGAGCCGTTGCACCTCGGCGGCAAGTGTCAGAGCACAATAATCACGCGTTCCGAAGCTCCGAGCGCTTGCCCTCCCTCGACGGGTCGGCTTCAGCAACCGAATGCCTGGCGCATCTCGCGATTGACCTGACTCCAGCCCCGCACGCAGCACGACTTGCGCCCCCAATGGCAAGCAACGATCAGAGATCTCCGCGCACCTCACCGGTTCCCAGCGCGCTCCGCTGCCGGTTGACTTCCGCCCAAAGCTCGTCGCTGTCGTCGTTGCGCAGCACGACCATCCAGTCCAGTTGATCGTCGGTCACGCCGAAGTATTCCAGGATTTCCCGCCGAGCCGCGTCGATGAACTGCGCGTATTCCGGAGTTGCCTGCGCCCGCGCGTGCAAGGCGTCATATTCGGCATCGTCCGCGCCGCCGCCGTGCTCGTCGATATAGCGCGAGATCCACTGGTCCCGTTCGTGGTCGTAGTCCGCCTCGGCGCGCATCGCCTGCAAAGCCGTGTAAAGATCCAATTGGGCAAACGCGGCGATCGCCGCCGTTGTCGCCTCGTCGAATGGTGTCGTCATTTCATCTCTCAAGTCAGTCATCGCACATCATCGCACGGGCCGCACCCGGGCCAGCCCCTCGAATACGAACCGCGCGCACATGCCATAATTCGCCCGTTCCCGAGCTACCGGATGCATCGTGTCATACGCGAAATGATTTTGATCAGATCACTTGCCGCCTGTCTGTTGCTGGCTGGATGTCTTGCTGCAGCGCACGCCGAGACGTATCCACCCGAAGTATCGAGAAACATCGACAAGCTTCAGTCCCAATGTGCCCGCAAGTCCAACGATCCCAAGGCGCCCGCCTGCATCGAATACAAGGCGACGTTGGCCCGCACCATTCCCCCTGCCGTCCAGGCATTGATGCATCAGGAAGAAGTCGCCAATGACCAATGCCGGAACGGTCCGGCACCGAAGTTGTTGCCTGACGGGCAATATGCGCCGGGAAGCGCGTGCGCACAACGCGAACAACTGATGAAGACCCTTCACCAGCACAACTGGTGCTGGGGTCACACGGACATGGATAGCTACCTTCCGGGTTGGGTGATCTGTCATCCCGGTGAATGGCAGTAAGGCCGCACCGATAGCGGGACAGCATTCCGGCAAGGCTGCGGCGGCGGATTGCAGATCCCAGCCTTCGCCGGCGAAGCTCGCACCCGCTGTTGCCGCAGCAAAGAGTCGAACAGGTTTCCCGGCCATCCGTACAGTCGCTCGATCTGCCTTTGCAGCGCTAATCCTCGCCGCCGTCCTGGCATCAGCAACGGGCGCTTGTCCCGGCGGACTTTCCTGTACCTCCCGTTTCAGCCTGAAACGGTGGTCCTGAAACTTGCGTCGACGGATCGCAATGGGCTGCAGATTCAACCCGACGACGCCACGCACTCGAAGTTGCCTTCAGCCGCCGAACCGCCGGCCATATTCAATGGCTGGCGAGCCGCATCCCCACGAATCAGGACGGACGTTTCCCGCGGGCACCCGCGGGTTTGCCAGCCGGCTTGCGCGCGCCCGCCGCCGGCTTGCCGGCAGATTTGCCACGCGGCTTCTGCACGCTGAACGGGCTGCCGATGGTGTAGTCCGGTCCGTTACCGGCCGGCTTCGCATGCGGCGCCGCAGCCTTGTGCTTGTTCTCGCCACCTTGCGGACGCGGCTTTTTACCCGGCACCGGCATGGCAGCCGACGCAGCGTGCGGCACTTTCGGCTTCTTGGGCTTTTTGGGTTTCTTGATGATCTCGCCCGTCGCGCTGGTTTCCGGCACGCGATGTTCGGCCTCGAAACCCGGCTCTTCTTCACGGCGCAGCGTTTGCTTGATCAGCGCTTCGATCGCGGCCAGTTGCGGCGCCTCATCCGCGCACACCAGGGACACCGCCACGCCGCTGGCGCCCGCGCGGCCGGTACGGCCGATGCGGTGCACGTAGTCTTGCGCCACGATCGGCAGGTCGACGTTGATCACCAGCGGCAAGTCGTCGATATCCAGCCCGCGCGCCGCCACATCGGTGGCCACCAGCATCTGGACTTCGCCCGTCTTGAAGCGCTCCAGCGCACGCAGGCGCGCCGGTTGCGGCTTGTCGCCGTGAATGGTGTCGACGGCGTAGCCCGCTTCGTCCAGCATCGCCGCCAGGTAATCCACGCCGTTGCGCGTCTTGACGAACACCAGCGCATGCTCCCACTTGTTCTCGGCCACGAGGTGCATGAAAAGATCGGGCTTGTTCCGCTTGTCCACCGTCACCACCCACTGCTTGATCTTGCTGGCCGTGGCATTGGGCGGACTGACGCTGATGTTGACCGGATTACGCAGAATCGTCGCCGCCATCGCACGGATATCGTCGGTAAACGTGGCCGAGAACAGCAGCGTCTGACGCTGCGCGGGCAGCGCGGCAAAGACGGCGTTGAGTTCGCGCGCAAAGCCGAGATCCAGCATGCGGTCGGCTTCGTCCAGCACCAGCGTCTGCACCTGATCGAACTGCACCGCGTTCTGGCGATTGAGGTCCAGCAACCGGCCCGGCGTCGCCACGAGCACATCCACGCCCTTGCGCAACTTCATCATCTGCGGATTGATGCTCACGCCGCCGTAAGCGGCCAGAAACCGCAAATCGAGACCCTTGCCGTACGCGATGAAGCTTTGCAGCACCTGTTCGGCCAGTTCCCGCGTGGGCACCAGCACCAGCACACGTGCGCGGTTGCTGGATACTGCCGGGCCGTGTTGCACCAGCCGCTGCAGCAGCGGCAGCGCAAAACCCGCCGTCTTGCCCGTGCCGGTCTGGGCGCCCGCCATCACGTCCTTGCCACCGAGCACGGCAGGAATCGCCTTGGCCTGCACCGGCGTGGGGGCCTGGTAATTGAGGTCCTGCAGGTTACGCAGCAAGGGATCGATCAGGCCGAGCGAGGCAAAAGACATGGACGTATTCCGGACTAAAACCGCAATTCTAGCGGTTGCCGGGCGAATCAAGGCCCACTGCGCCCGGCTGGACGGCGTCGACGGGGAGCGACGCCACGGCCAACCGACAACCGCCGCTGGCGCGAAGCAAGCAAATCAAACCCCTCTTCCCGCATCAAATCGCCTCACGCAGCCACGCAATCCCTTTGCGCGCTCATCCCTGTTGGGGTCAGAGGATGAGGGGAACGCATCTGGCTCGCGTCGCCCGATTGGCGCCGAAGGTGGGCTTGCGCCGCTCGACGTCGCTCGATGGCGAAAGCCAGGTGATAAGCTCGATGCCGACGCGCGGTCGCACATCGCCGCGCGCCAAACCCTGCCCCTACGACCGTCACGAGCCTCCCATGCCCCTCGCCCACTCCGTCCTCTCCGCGTTCACGCCGACCGGCAAGCTGCGCGCGTCGATCAACCTCGGCAACCCGATCCTCGCGAACCGCGACCCGGCGACGGGCGAACCGTTCGGCGTGTCGATCGACCTTGCGCGCGCGTTCGCCGAGCGCCTGTCGGCCGAGCTGGAACTGGTCGTGTTCGACACTGCCGGCAAATCGGTGCAGGCGCTGACCGACGAGCGCGCCGACTTCGGCTTCTTCGCGGTCGATCCGCTGCGCGGCGAAACGGTCGCGTTCACGGCGCCGTACGTGCTGATCGAAGGGTTCTATCTGGTGCGTGACGCGTCACCGATCCGCACGAACGCGGACGTCGACCAGCCCGACAACCGCGTGACCGTCGGCAAGGGCAGCGCCTACGACCTGTTTCTCACGCGCGAACTGAAGGCCGCGCAGATCGTGCGTGCGCCGACGTCGCAAGCCGTCGTGCAGACCTTCGTCGAACAGCAACTGGAAGTGGCCGCAGGCGTGAAGCAGCAGCTCGAGGCCGACGCCGCCAAAGCGCCCGGCCTGCGCCTGCTCGACGCGCGGTTCATGGTGATCCGGCAGGCCATGGGCGTGCCGAAGAGCCGCGGCGAAGCGGCCGCGGCGGCACTGAATGGGTTTGTCGAGGAAATGAAGGCGTCAGGCTTCGTCGCGGATTCGCTGCGGCGGCATGGCATCTCTGGGGCATCCGTCGCGCCGCAAGCGTGACGGCACGGGGCGTGACGCAGCGATCCCCCCGCTTTGCGGCCGCCCGACTTCGCGCGGCCGCGTCGGGTGCAGGAAGCCGCGATCGAGATGAAGACGTCGGGCATGGGCGGAACCGGCCTTCGCGACTGCCGCTACAGATCGGACCGCAGATCGGCGCTTTCGCTTGTCCGACTCGGCACGGCGGATACGACCGGCCGGAACAAGGCCCCTTCGCTCAGTACGACTTGACCGCCACCGTGGCCGGCGACTCGCTCAACGGGACAAATTGGCGCGTCGCGCCGTCGAGTGCGTCGATGCGCCCCATCTCGATGTCGTAGACCCAACCGTGCAGATTCATGCGTCCTTGCTCGAGCGCGAGCGCAACCGACGGATGCGTGCGCAGGTTGGCGAGCTGCGCGATCACGTTCTCGCGCACCAGACCGTCGAGCTTGTCCCGAGGGGAGTCGAACTGATGCGCGGCATTGATCGCTTTCGCGGCATCGGAATGGCGCAACCAGTTCGCGACAGCCGGCATATGGTCGAGACACGTACACCGTGAGATCGCGCCCATCGCGCCGCAATCCGAGTGCCCGCAAATGACGATATCCCGCACGCCAAGCACGGCGACCGCATACTCGACCGTGGCCGACACGCCGCCCGGTTCCGGTCCGTACGACGGGACGATGTTGCCCGCGTTGCGAATCACGAACAGTTCGCCGGGCTCGCGCTGCGTCAGCAGCTCGGGCACCACGCGGCTGTCCGAGCACGTCACGAACAGCGCCTTGGGATTTTGGGCGGTGGCGAGCTGCTTGAACAGCTCGACACGTTGCGGATAGACCTCGCGCTGAAAGCGCAGGAAGCCGTCGATGATGTCGCGCACGGGACTCTCCTGATACGAATTCACGGCGGGCGGGCAACGAGATCGTACGCTGCCGTCCGCCAAGGCGGCCGACATTATCGCAGATCGGCGACGTCGTGATGAGGCTGGCGCGGACGTCGGCCAGCCGGTCTACCTCGGCGCACGCCCATGCGCGCACGGCACATTCGATCCGGTCCGACCGGGACCGAAAAACCGGCACGATCCGGGGACCTCCGTCGCACCGACGCACCACCCCAAGTGGGCGGCGGCGCCCTTGATTCGATTCCGGGTTTCGGTATATTTGCGGGACACACGAGGGGACGGCGCACTCGCAAAAACAGGGCGCCCTCAAACGACCAAAAGCCTATAACCGAGAATAACGATCATGTCCGGCACCTACGACCCTACGCTCGTCGTACTTTCCTGCTTTCTTTCGATCCTCGCATCGTTCACGGCACTCAATATCTCCGATCGCCTGAATCTCATCGGGAATCGTTCGATCTGGCCCTGGATCGCGTTCGGCGGGTGCATCATGGGGCTCGGCATCTGGTCGATGCATTTCGTCGCCATGCTGGCATTTCATCTGCCGGTGGCTGTTGGATACGATATTCCCACCACCGTCGCTTCCTTGCTGATTGCGATTGCGGCTTCGGCCGTCGGCTTCGTCCCGCTCGCCCGCTTCGCGCTGCACTGGCCGCAACTCATTGTCAGCGCAATCGTCATGGGACTGGGCGTCGCCGGCATGCACTATCTCGGCATGCAGGCAATGAGCATCTGCTCCGGTATCCGATACCAGCCCTGGTTGGTCGTGCTGTCCGTCATCATCGCGATCCTGGCAAGCGGCGCCGCCTTGTTGCTGGCCTTCGACCTGCGCCGGCCGAGCACATTCGGCAGAACACGCCAGATCGGTTCGGCCATCGTCATGGGCGTGGCCGTGTGCGGGATGCACTATTGCGGCATGGCAGCGGCCAGTTTCGAACGAGGCAGCGACGCGACGGCAACCCTCTCCAACCTACCCGCACCGTGGCTGGCCGGTATCGTCGTGACAGTCAGCCTGGTGATTTTCCTGGTCGCCGCCGTGATCATGGTGCTGGACGCCAGGATCAACACCCAGGCGCGAGAACGCGTTCAGGCGACATTGAGCACCCATCTCGATCGACGGAATCCGACTCGCTGACAGCGCACGCTCGGCTTCATCCGGGCACGTCAAAACGGGCTTTTCCCCGCTCTCCCGGCCCGGCACACCGAGTGCACGGGTGGACCGGCCGCTTCGGCGTGCCGGCCTGTCCCGCCGGGGTAAGACCGCACGTGAGGCGGCTCACCCCGACAACACGCTCGCCCTAGCCCAGCCAGCGCGCATCGGGCCAGTCGCCTTGGTCAAACGTCGCCTTCACGCAATCGAGCAGCACACCGACCACGCAGCGCACCGGCGCCGTGGCCTGTCGGCTGCTGGGCGCCGCGAGCACGATCGTGCGCCGGACGCCCGGCGACGCGAGCGGCGCCGCGCTCAGGGTGCCCTGTTCAACCTCCTGCGTCACGCCGACCGCCGGCAGGATCGTCCAGCCGTGGCCTTGCGCGACCAGTTCCTTCTGCACGCTCAACGCATTGGTTTCGGCGAACACCTGCAACGTGACGCCCGCCTCGGCCGCCGCGTGCTCGATCGCCGCGCGCAGGCCCTGCGGCGCGGAAGGCAGGATGAACGGCTCGCGCGCGACCCGATCCAGCGACACCGGCCGCTTGCGCGACAACCCGGCCGACGGCGCCGCGACGGCCCACAGACTCTCGTCGATCAACGCCTTGACGTGCAGCGCGGGCGTCTCCTTCTGCCCGTACAGCAGCGCCGCATCGACGTCCCCCGCTTCGAGCCAGTCCTGCAAGTGGCCCGCGTAGCCGATCGTGAGCCGCAGCCGGATGTGCGGGTAGCGCCGCGCCACCTCGCCCGCCAGCCGCGTGGCCAGCAGGTCCGACGTGCTGGCCAGCAGCCCGATGCTCACGATGCCCGCCACCGGCCCGTCGGTCGGCTGGATCTCGGCCTTGGCGCGCGCCACCTCGTTGAGGATGCGGCGTGCGTATTCGAGCATCGTCTTGCCCGACGACGTGAGCTGCATGCCGTGGCGGCTGCGGTCGAACAATTCCGTCCCCATGTCCTCCTCGAGCAGCCGCAGCTGGCGTGACACGGCCGGCTGCACCAGATTCAACAGGCTCGATGCCCGGGTGACGTTGCCGGTTTCGGCCACGGTGACGAACGCGCGCAATTGCTTGAGATCCATCGCGGATACCTCGATACCAAAAACTGATTCGACGATCAGTAAATTCTATTGTTTAAGAAATCCATCAAAACTTATTATGGACTCGACCCATGCCAATGACGAGACACGATTCATGAGCGCCTCCGTTTTTTCCGCCCCCGACCAGTACCAGGCAATCCGCGACGCCGTACGCAGCCTGTGCAATCAGTTTCCGGCCGACTACCACCGCAAGATCGACGAGGCGCGCGGCTACCCCGAAGCGTTCGTCACGGCCCTCACGCAGGCCGGCTGGCTGGCCGCGCTGATTCCGCAGGAATACGGCGGCCCGGGGCTGTCGATGGCCGAGGCGTCGGTCATCATGGAAGAGATCAACCGCTCCGGCGGCAATTCGGGCGCGTGCCACGGCCAGATGTACGTGATGAACACCATCGTGTTCAGCGGCACCGAAGCACAGAAGCAGCGCTACCTGCCGCGCATCGCGGCGGGCGAGCTGCGCGTGCAGTCGATGGGCGTGACCGAGCCCACCACCGGCAGCGACACCACCAAGCTCAAGACCACGGCGGTGAAAAAGGACGGCCGCTGGGTCATCAACGGCCAGAAGGTGTGGATCTCGCGGGTCCAGCACAGCGACCTGCTGATCCTGCTCGCGCGCACGACGCCGCTCGACCAGGTGCAGAAGAAGAGCGACGGGTTGTCGTGCTTCATCGTCGAGCTGGACAAGGCGATCGGCAACGGCCTCACGGTGCGCCCCATCCTCAACATGGTCAATCACGAGACCAACGAGCTGTTCTTCGACAACCTGGAGCTGCCGGAAGACGCACTGCTCGGCACTGAAGGCAAGGGGTTGAAGGTGATCTTCGACGGCCTGAACGCCGAGCGCACGCTGATCGCGGCCGAGTGCATCGGCGACGGCTACTGGTTCCTCGAGAAAGCGCGCGACTACGCGAGCGAGCGCAAGGTGTTCGGCCGCCCGATCGGGCAGAACCAGGGCATCCAGTTTCCGCTCGCCGAATCGTTCATCGAGCTGGAGGCCGCGAACCTGATGCGCTGGCGCGCGTGCGAGAAGATCGACGCGCGCGAGAACGCCGGCGTCGAGGCCAACATGGCCAAGTACCTGGCCGCGAAGGCCAGCTGGGAAGCGGCCAATGCTTGCCTGCAGACGCACGGCGGCTTCGGCTTCGCGTGCGAATACGACGTGGAACGCAAGTTCCGCGAAACGCGCCTGTACCAGGTCGCGCCGATTTCCACCAACATGATCCTGGGGCATGTGGCCGAGCACGTGCTGCAGCTCCCGCGCTCCTACTGATTCCGGAAGGATTCCTCTCCATGAAGATGCTCGTACCCGATCGGCCAGACCGGCAAGATCGTCGCGCCGCAGCTGCACATCGCGGTCGGTATCTCGGGGGCGATCCAGTATTTGGCCGGCATGATGGATTCGACGGTAATCGTCGCGATCAACAAGGATTCCGAAGCACCGATCTTCATCGTGACCGACTGCACCCTCGAAGCCGACCTGTTCGCGGCCATGCCCGAACGGGTCAACGCACGCTGACGGCACGGGCGACCGGCACCCGACATGCTGGCGCCGGCTGCCTGCCTGACGCTTCAATCATCGAGCACCCAACACCATGAGTGTCGAGCCTTCCGAATCCTTCGACGCGTGGGTCGGCCGGAGCGTGGACAGCGCGGACCGGATTACCCAGGCACCCATCCGCCTGCTGCAGGCAACACTGGACTACGCGAACCCATCCGAACTCCCCGCGACGCTGCCGCCGCTGTGGCACTGGCTGTACTTCCTGCCGGGCGAGCGGCAGTCGGACATCGGTGTCGACGGTCACCCGCGGCGCGGCGGCTTCCTGCCGCCCGTCACGCTGCCGCGCCGCATGTGGGCCGGCGGACGGTTGCAGTTCCTCCGCCCGCTGGCCGTCGATGCGCCCGTGCAGCGCCGGTCGACGATCCTGAGCGTGCAGAGCAAGTCCGGCCGCAGCGGCCAGCTGGTGTTCGTCACCGTACTGCACGAAACGAGCGATGCCGAGGGCGTGGCCATCCGCGAGGAACAGGACATCGTGTACCGCGACGCGCCGCCTCCTGCCACTGCCGGCGCGCCGGCACCCCAGCCGGCACCGGCACCGGCGCCGACGGACGAACAGTATTCGCGCATCGTCACGCCCGATCCGGTGCTGCTGATGCGCTTTTCCGCCCTCACCTTCAACGGCCACCGGATTCACTACGACCGGCCTTACGCGATGCAGGAAGAAGGCTATCCGGGCCTCGTGGTGCACGGCCCGCTGATCGCGATGCTGCTGCTGGAGGAACTGCGCCGCACGCACCCCGGCAAGACCATTCGCCGCTTCGAGTTCAAGGCCGTCAGCCCGCTGTTCGACACCGCGCCGTTCACGGTGAACGGCAAGCTCGAAGGACATGCCGCCCGCCTGTGGGCGCGCGGCCCGCAAAGGCAGCTGGCCATGCAGGCCAGCGCCGAACTGGAATAACGATCCGACCATGCAAGCTCGCAAAGCTCAACCCGGCCCGCTCAGCGGGATGACCGTCGTCACGCTCGAACACGCGATTGCCGCGCCGTTCTGCACGCGCCAGCTCGCCGATCTCGGCGCCCGCGTCATCAAGGTGGAGCGCCCCGACGTGGGCGATTTCGCGCGGGCGTACGATCACCGCACCCGCGGTCTCGCGTCGCATTTCGTGTGGACCAACCGGTCGAAGGAAAGCCTCACGCTGGACCTGAAGCAACCGGCCGCGCAGGAGGTGCTGGGCGAACTCGTGGCCCAGGCCGACGTGCTGGTGCAGAACCTCGCGCCCGGCGCGGCCGCGCGCATGGGCCTGTCGTTCGATGCGCTGCACGCGAAGCACCCGCGGCTGATCGTCTGCGACATCTCGGGCTATGGCGCCGATGGCCCCTACCGCGACAAGAAAGCGTACGACCTGCTGATCCAGAGCGAGGCGGCATTCCTGTCGATCACGGGCACGGCCGATGAACCCTGCAAGGCCGGCAACTCGATCGCCGACATCGCGGCAGGCATGTATGCATACACGGGCATCCTCAGCGCGCTCCTGCAGCGCGGCGTCACGGGCATCGGCTCGCACGTGGAAATTTCGATGCTCGAGGCGCTGGCCGAGTGGATGGGCTTCCCGATGTACTACGCGTACGACGGCCAGCAGCAGCCGGGCCGCAACGGCGCCGCGCACGCGACCATCTATCCGTATGGCCCGTTCAAGGCCGGCGACGGCCGCGTCGTGATGCTCGGCCTGCAGAACGAGCGCGAATGGAAGACGTTCTGCGACGTCGTGCTGCGCGACCCGGCGCTCGCGACCGATCCGCGCTTCGACGCCAACGTGCACCGCTCGGAACACCGTGCGGAACTGAAGGCCGTGATCGAACAGGCGTTCTCCTCCCTCACCGCGCAGGACGTGATCGCGCGCCTCGACGAAGCACAGATCGCGAACGCCGCCGTGAACCAGATCGGCGATCTCTGGACGCATCCGCAACTGCACGCGCGCCAGCGCTTTCGCACGATCGACTCGCCGGCCGGCGAACTGCAGGCGCTGCTGCCGCCCGCCACGATCGACAGCTTCGACGTGCGCATGGATGCGGTGCCCGCGCTGGGCGAGCACAGCGCGGCCATCCTGCATGAACTCGGGCGCACCGACGCCGATATCGAACAACTGCGCGCCGCCAGCGTGATCTGAGCCATGTCCAAGCCCCTTTCCCCCGTCCGCCACGCGCGCAGCCTGCTGTTCGTGCCGGCCACCCGCCCCGAGCGCTTCGCGAAGGCGCTCGATTCGGGTGCCGACTGCATCATCGTCGACCTCGAGGATGCCGTCAGCCCCGACAGCAAGGACGACGCCCGCGCGCAACTCGCGCAGCACCTGCCGCTGCTGACGGACGAGCAGCGTGCGCGCACTGTCGTGCGCGTGAACGCGGTCGGCACGCCGTGGCACGACGCGGACATCGCGCTGCTGCGCGACTGGGCCGCGCAACGCGTGGCCGTGATGCTGCCGAAATCCGAAGATGCGGGCGCGCTGCGCCACGTCGCGGCGCAGCTCGGCGAGCACGCGCAACTCGTCGCGCTGATCGAATCGCTGGCCGGGCTCGATGCGGCCGACGCGCTGGCGCGCGATCCGCAGGTCGTGCGTGTCGCGTTCGGGCATCTGGATTTCCAGCTCGACCTCGGCATGCGCGCGACGCCCGACGAGCCGGAGCTGGCCTTTGCGCGCAATGCGATCGTGGCCGCGTCGCGTCGCGCGCAGTTGCCGGCGCCGATCGACGGCGTGACCACGCGCACCGACGATGCCGAGCGTCTGACGGCCGATGCCCGCCGCGCGCGCGCGTTCGGGTTCGGCGGCAAGCTGTGCATCCACCCGGCGCAGGTCGCCGGCGTGAACGATGCGATGGGCTATTCGGAAGACGAGCAGGCGTGGGCGCGCCGCGTGATCGACGCAACCGCGAAACACGGCGGCGCCGTGTTCAGCCTGGACGGCCGGATGGTCGATCTTCCGGTGATCCGGGCGGCCGAGGCGATCATCGCCGGTACGCGGAAATAATCGATCGCGACTACGCGGCGCGCCCCACCGGTGCGCACCCGCGCCGCCGCTCAGGCCGCCGCTTGTTCGCGCCGATCGGCGGGACGCCAGCCGAGTGCCGGTGCGATACGCGTGATGACATCGTCGAGAATCTGCAGATAGTTCTCGAACGGCAGGTTGTAGGGCAGTTCGACACGCAGTTCCCGCACCTGTCCGACCACCGGATCGGCCTGCAGCCGCTCCAGGATTTCGTCCGAGGGGCCGACGAGATCCGGCGCGTACAGTGTGCGTCGCTCGCCCTGCGGCGCCAGCGTGCGGGCATGACGCCCTTCTGCAAACGCGCGATAGCGTTCGCGCTCTTTCGCGCTCGCGCCGTCGGTCGGGACGATCACGCGCCCCAGCGAGATACGCGGTGCGTGGGCTTCATGCCAATGGCCGCGATACAGCGCCAGTTGCCGCAATTGGGCGTCGAGATAATTGTCGGTGCCCTCGCCCGTGGTCACGTTGGCGATCAGCAGGTTGAAGCCGTTACTGGCCGCCCATTCGGCCGACCGAGCGGATCCCGCGCCGTACCAGAGCCGCTCCGTCAAGCCCGGTGCGAAGGGGCTCACGCGCGGCCGGACCTTGCCCGCAGCCGATTCCACGAACGTGTCTTCGTCACCGAGCCAGTCGCCGGCCAGATTGCGGCGCAACCGGGCCACGCGCGCATGCGAGAAGTCGACCCGTTCCGGATCGGTGTCGAACAGGCGTTCGCCCAGCAGCGCCCCGTGAATCGGCGCCCCCGCGCTGAGCCCGACGTTGAGCCGCCCGCGCGACAGCACGTCGACGGTGGCGAGATCCTCGGCCAGCCGGAACGGATTCTCGTATCCCATCTGGATGACCGCCGCGCCCAATCCGATCCGCGTCGTGCGCTGGCTCGCCGCCGCGAGAAACGTCGCGGCCGACGAGACGGCGCGCTCGAGATGGCGTTGCCGTATCCAGGCGCCGTCGTAGCCGAGCGCCTCGCCCGCGTGGAACAGGTCGAGCGCCCGCTCGAATCCCTCCGCTGCGTCTTCGCCGGGGTAGTTTCCCGCTGTCAGGAAGGAAATTTGATCAATGCGTACGTTGCTCACTTTCGTGTCCTTCGCTATCAGTCGAAATTCGAAAGGAAATGAGACATCGCGCTCGACCTCGAAAAGGTCGAGCCCATCGGATTCAAGCGGTCACGAGAAAGCGTGGAAGGGACTGGCGACTTCACATGCGTCGTCGATTATGGAGAATGTGCGACTGACCCGTTGCGGTCATTTCTTCTATGGATATGACGCGCGCATCCATAATGGAATGCGCGATCGAGGCTGGGCGGTTCGACGCCCGTTGCCGATCGCCGAGCGGCTGCGCGCACGCGGCCTCGGCCTACGCGCACCGCGTCGGGATCGACCGGCGAAATCGGGGCGCCCGGGCGATACGGCGCCGACGGCTCGGGCTTCAACAGCTTGCGTGACAGCGCTGCCGGAAAGCCCCGCTCGCCCTTGCACAGCGACACGATCCTCCAGCCGAAGGCGGAGTCGCCGCGACGGTCGACAAGCGACTCACGCCCCGTCAGACGCCTTCGACCAGCACGGCCCGAAAGCGTGCGCCCTTGAAGCGATGCGGAACGATGGCCTGGTATGCCGGGCTGCCATACCACGCGTGCGCGGCGTCCCTGGATGGAAACTCGACGATCACCACCCCTTCCGGGCCGTCGCCCTCGAGCGTTTCCTGCGGGCCATACGCGGCCAGCACCTTCAACGGGTGGCCGGCGATCGTCGCGCCGACCTTGTCCTGGTAGAGATCGAGTTCCTGCTGATCCTGCGTGCTTTCATGCGTGAAGACGATATAGGTCGCCAAGATTGCACTCCTGATGCGTTCGAGAATGATGGGACGATCGGGAGATCGTCCGCCGGACAACGGCACTCATCCTAACCATCGGGCGCGCTTTCTCTTATCCCCCTGCTTCCAACTCTCTATTCGAGCCGGATTAACAATGGACGCAACCGGTCGGCCGGGCGCATGTCGCAGCACCAAAAGAAAACACCCCTCGACGAGGGGTGCATGAGCCGGATCGCGGTGCCCCCCAGCCGCTGGCAAGTCAGCTGGGGGAACTCACCGCCCGGCACCGGAGCCGTCGAGACGCAGCGTCGCGCTCACCCTACTCGCGCTTCGCCCTCGCGCTCGGCTTCGCCTTCGTCCGACCCCGTTCGCGCCAGCACCGGCTTGAGCGCCTGCCCGGTGTGGCTTGCGCGCACCTGCACGAGCGCTTCCGGCGGCGCCGCCGCGACGATCGTACCGCCGCCCACGCCGCCTTCCGGCCCGAGATCGATGATCCAGTCGGCTTCGGCGATCACGTCGAGGTCATGCTCGATCACGACGACGCTGTGCCCCGCATCGACGAGCCGGTGCAGCACGCGAATCAGCTTCGCGACGTCGGCCATGTGCAGGCCGACCGTCGGTTCGTCGAGCACGTACAGCGTGTGCGGCGCCTTCTGGCCGCGCCGCGTGATGTCGTCGCGCACCTTCGTCAGCTCGGTGACGAGCTTGATGCGCTGCGCCTCGCCGCCCGACAGCGTCGGCGACGGCTGGCCGAGCGTCAGGTACCCGAGCCCGACATCCTTCATCAGCTGCAGCGGATGCGCGATGTTCGAGATCGGCGCGAAGAATTCCACCGCCTCGTCGATCTCCATCGTCAGCACGTCGCCGATGTTCCGGCCGCGCCACGTGACGGCAAGCGTCTCCGGGTTGAAGCGCTGCCCGTGGCACACGTCGCACGGCACCTTCACGTCGGGCAGGAAGCTCATCCCGATCGTGCGCACGCCTTGCCCTTCGCATGCGGGGCAACGCCCGTCGCCGGTATTGAACGAGAAGCGCGACGCCGTGTAGCCGCGCGCCCGCGCTTCCAGCGTATCGGCGAACAGCTTGCGGATCGTGTCCCACACGCCGATATAGGTGGCCGGGCACGAGCGCGGCGTCTTGCCGATCGGCGTCTGGTCGACTTCCAGCACGCGGTCGATCTGCTCCCAGCCGCTCAGCGACTCGCAGCCCTGCCACGCATGCGTGACGTTCAGCGACGGCCGCGGCGCGTTGCGCGCGAGCACGCTCGAACGGCGGTTGGTGGCCGGCGCATCCTGCTGCGCGGCCTTGCGTGCGCGGCGCGTGGCCGGCGACGACAGCACCGAGCGGCCGACCGCGTCGAGCAGGTTCGTCATCAGCACGTCGCGCGCGAGCGTCGACTTGCCCGAGCCGCTCACGCCCGTCACCGCGACGAGCCGCGCGAGCGGAATGCCGACCGTAACGTCACGCAGGTTGTGCAGCCGCGCGCCGTGCACGGTCAGCCAGGCGTCCGGCACCGCGGCGCCGCCCTGCTTGCCCGGCAGGCTCACGCTGCGGCGCGGCTGCAGCGGGTGCGTCATCGGCTGCGCGAGCAACCGGCCCGTGACCGAATCGGACTGCGCGGCCAGATCCGCGACCGCGCCCTGCGCGACCAGCGTGCCGCCGCGCTTGCCGGCGCCCGGGCCGACGTCGATGATGTGATCGGCGCGGCGGATCGTGTCCTCGTCATGCTCGACGACGACGAGCGTATTGCCCTTGTCGCCGAGCTTGCGCAGCGCGTCCAGCAGGATCTGGTTGTCGCGCGGATGCAGGCCGATCGTCGGTTCGTCGAGCACGTAGCAGACGCCCTGCAGGTTGCTGCCGAGCTGCGCCGCGAGCCGGATGCGCTGCGCTTCGCCGCCCGACAGGCTCGGCGCCGCGCGATCGAGGCTCAGGTAACCAAGCCCGACTTCCTCGAGAAATGCGAGGCGGCTGCCGATCTCGCTGACGATGTCGCGTGCGATCTGCGCGTCGCGCCCCGTCAGTTCCAGCCCGTCGATCCAGCGCCGCGTGTCGGACACCGTCCATTGCGCGACCTCGACGATCGGATGCGCGTCGAACGTGACCGCGCGCGCGGACGGGTTCAGCCGCGTGCCGTGGCAATCCGGGCACGGTTCGTTGCCCACGCCTTCCGGTTCCTGCTCGTCGGACGGCAGCGTCTGCTCGCGGCCACGATCATCGCCGGCGAGCACCGTGTCGTCATACGCGGCGCGCTGTTCGCGCGTGAGCGTGACGCCAGTGCCGACGCAAGTCGTGCACCAGCCATGCTTGCTGTTGTACGAGAACATCCGCGGGTCCAGCTCCGGGTAGCTCGTGCCGCACACCGGGCACGCGCGCTTGACCGACAGCACCTTGACCGTGCCGACCCGCGCGGTCGAATGATCGTTCTGCATCGCGTGGTGCAGCCCGTCGAGCGGTGCGAGCAGATGCATCACGCCCTTGCCGAGCTCGAGCGTCTCGTCGAGCACGCGCCGCAGTTCGGCCTCGTTGTCCGGCGACACGACGATATCGGCCACCGGCAACTCGATCGTGTGCTCGCGGAAACGGTCGAGCTTCGGCCACGGATCGACCGGCACGAACTCGCCATCGACGCGCAGATGCGTGCTGCCGCGCGCCTTCGCCCACTTCGCGAGATCCGTATACACGCCCTTGCGGTTGACGACGAGCGGCGCGAGCAGCCCGACGTGCTCGCCGCGATGATCGCGCAGCAACTGCGCGGCGATCGATTCGACGGACTGCGACGTGACGGGCGTGCCGTCGTGGATGCAATGCTGCAGGCCGAGCTTCACGTACAGCAGCCGCAGGAAGTGCCAGACCTCGGACGTGGTCGCGACCGTGCTCTTGCGCCCGCCGCGCGACAGCCGCTGCTCGATCGCGACGGTCGGCGGAATGCCGTACACCGCATCGACTTCGGGGCGGCCGGCCGGCTGCACGATCGAGCGTGCATACGCATTCAGCGACTCGAGGTAGCGGCGCTGGCCTTCGTGGAACAGGATGTCGAACGCGAGCGTCGACTTGCCGGAACCCGATACCCCGGTGATCACGTTGAACTTGCCGTGCGGGATGTCGACGTCGAGCGCCTTCAGGTTGTGTTCGCGCGCATTGACGATCCGCACGACGTCTTCGCCCTCGATCGCACGCCGCTCGCGCGCCGCGTTCAGCACGGCCTGCAGCGGCTTGCCTTCGTCGGCGAGCGCCAGCTCGGCATCCATTGCGCGGTCGTACTGCAGCAGCGCCACGCCGGTATGCGATTCGGCACAGGCCTTCACGTCGTCGGGCGTACCCGCGCACAGCACGAGGCCACCGCCGTCGCCGCCTTCCGGGCCGAGATCGATCAGCCAGTCGGCCGCGCGGATCACGTCGAGGTTGTGCTCGATCACGATCAGCGAATGGCCGGCCGCGAGCAGCTTGCCGAACGCCTGCATCAGCTTCGCGATGTCGTCGAAGTGCAGCCCGGTGGTCGGCTCGTCGAACATGAACAGCTTCGCCCGCGCGATGCGCGCTTCTTCCGTGACGACCCGGCGCCCATTGACGGCCGCCGCCGATTCGGCGAGGAAGCCGGCCAGCTTCAGCCGCTGCGCTTCGCCGCCCGACAGCGTCGGCACCGGCTGGCCGAGCTTCACGTATTCGAGGCCGACGTCGACGATCGGCTGCAGCACGCGCAGCACCTCGGCGTCGGTCGCGAAGAACGCGGCCGCTTCGCTGACGGTGAGGTCGAGCACGTCGGCGATGCTCAGCGCGCGGCCGTCGCGCTCGATGCGCACTTCGAGAATCTCGGCGCGGTAGCGGCTGCCGTCGCAATCCGGGCAGCGCAGGTAGACGTCGCTCAGGAACTGCATCTCGATGTGCTCGAAGCCCGAGCCGCCGCAGGTCGGGCACCGGCCGTCGCCCGAATTGAAGCTGAACGTGCCGGCGCCGTAGCCGCGTTGCAGCGCGAGCGGCGCCTTCGCGAACAGCTTGCGGATCTCGTCGAACGCGCCGACGTAGCTCGCCGGGTTCGACCGCGTGGTCTTGCCGATCGGCGACTGGTCGACGAACACGACGTCGCCGACCTGGTCGGCGCCCGTGAGGCTGCGGTACGCGCCCGGCGACTCGGTCGCCTTGCCGTGGTGCCGCGCCATCGCCGGATAGAGCACGTCCTGCAGCAGCGTGGATTTGCCGGATCCCGACACGCCCGTCACGCAGACGAGCCGCTGCAGCGGAATCTCGACCGTCACGTCGCGCAGGTTATGTTCACTCGCGCCTTCGAGCACGATGCGCGGCGTGTTCGCGTCGACTACCCGGCGCGCCCAGTTCGACGCATGCGCGACATGCTTGCGGCCGCCGAGATACTCGCCCGTCAGCGTGTGCGCGGAGCGGATGTCGCCCGGCGTGCCGTCGTAGACGATCGTGCCGCCGCGCTCGCCCGGGCCGGGCCCCATGTCGATCAGCCGGTCGGCCGCGAGCATCACCGACGGATCGTGTTCGACCACGACCAGCGTATTGCCCGCATCGCGCAGCCGCTGCATCGCCTCGACGATCCGCGTGAGGTCGCGCGGATGCAGCCCGATGCTCGGTTCGTCGAGCACGAACAGGGTTTTCGTGAGCGACGTGCCGAGCGCCGTCGTCAGGTTGATCCGCTGCACCTCGCCGCCCGACAGCGTGCGGCTCTGCCGGTCGAGCGTCAGGTAGCCGAGCCCCACGTCGCACAGGTATTTCAGGCGCGTGCGCACCTCGGCGAGCAGCAGCTTCAGCGCATCGTCAAGCAGCGCGCTCGGCAAGGTGATGTCGTCGAAGAAGCGGCGAATGCGCTCGATCGGCAGCAGCATCAGGTCGTGCACGGTCAGGCCCGGCAGCGCTTCGAGCTGCGCGCGGCTCCAGTCGACGCCGCGTGGCATGAAGCGGCCGGCCGGCGCGAGCACGCCGTCGGCGTTTTCCTTCGAGCCGAGCCGCCATTGCAGCGATTCCGTCTTCAGGCGCGCGCCGCCGCACACGTCGCACGGCGTGTAGCTGCGGTATTTCGACAGCAGCACGCGGATATGCATCTTGTACGCTTTCGACTCGAGATAGCCGAAGAAGCGCTTCACGCCGTACCACTGGCTCTGCCACTTGCCGTTCCAGTCCGGCGACCCGTTGACGACCCAGTCGCGCTCGGCGTCCGACAGCTCGGACCACGGCGTGTCGCGCGGGATGCCGGCTTTCGCCGCGTAGCGCATCAGGTCGTCCTGGCACTCCTTCCAGGCGGGGGTCTGCATCGGCTTGATCGCGCCGCCGCGCAGCGTCTTGCGCGCGTCGGGGATCACGAGGCCGAGATCGACGCCGATCACGCGGCCGAAGCCGCGGCAGGTTTCGCACGCGCCGTATGCCGAATTGAACGAGAACAGCGCCGCCTGCGGCTCCGCGTAGCGCAGGTCGCTGTCGGGATCGTGGAGCCCGGTGGAGAAGCGCCATACCTGCGGCTCGGCAACCGCGTTCCCGGCGTCGGCCGGCAGCACATAGACGTTCACGCGCCCGCCGCCGCGCTTCAGCGACGCCTCGATCGCCTCGACGACGCGCACCTTGTCGGTGTTCTGCACGCGGAAGCGGTCGGCCACCACGTCGAGCACCTTGCGCGGCCCGGTGGGCGACGCGACCTCGCGCTGCGCCTGCACGCGCGTGTAGCCGCTCGCCGACAGCCACTGCGCGATTTCTTCGTCGGACACCGCTTCCGGCAGCTCGACCGGGAACGTGACGACGACACGCGGATCGTCCGCCTGCGTGCGCGCGACGAGCTCCGCGTAGATCGTCTCCGGCGTGTCGTGCCGCACCTGCCGCGCGGTCTTGCGGTCGAACAGCTCGGCCGCGCGCGCGTACAGCAGCTTCAGGTGATCGTTCAGCTCGGTCATCGTGCCGACGGTCGAGCGCGAGCTGCGCACCGGGTTGGTCTGGTCGATCGCGATGGCCGGCGGCACGCCGTCGACACGTTCGACCTGCGGGCGGTCCATCCGGTCGAGGAACTGCCGCGCGTACGCGCTGAACGTCTCGACGTAGCGCCGCTGGCCTTCCGCGTACAGCGTGTCGAACACGAGGCTGGACTTGCCGGAGCCCGACGGGCCGGTGACGACCGTCATCTCGCCGGTACGCAGGTCGAGATCGAGATTCTTGAGGTTGTGCTGACGTGCTCCGCGAATGCGGATCAGATTGCTGGATGACAATTTGCCTGCCCGTCTGAATGAGTTAGCCAGAGTGCTCGGTGCCGGAACGCTGCGGCGGATGCCCGCAGGCGCGGCGCACGGGCCGCAACGGTTACACGTGTGCGGCTCGATTGCGACGGACACTATACTGTATATTCATACAGTTTTCCATGACGACCCTGGCGCCGTCATGGGCAGGCGGCTGGCGAGGGGGCGAGACGCCTGCCGGAGCGGCATGGCGCGATGACGGGCACCCTGAAATCACGGATCGCCCGGATTCCGCCGTCGGTCGCCGCTGTCCGTCCAATGCAGGCGGACCCCAGGAATAAACGCCTCGCAGCGCACGTTTACCGCACGTACCGCCCCACGAAAGCGTTCATGCCGTCGCACTGGCAGGGGTGTCTGCGTGCGCGGCATATCGCATACGGCCATCGCCGGACGCTTGGCGGGTGCGGTGTTTCGTTGCAACGGGAGCCATCATGAACGCCACTTGCCGAATCGCCATCCTCGCCAGCGTGACTGCGCTCGGCATGACCTCGCCTGCCAGCCGGGCAGAGCAAACCGTCAACGCGACGTTGCTGTCGAACGCGATCCAGCTCGAGACACACAGCGTGAAAGCGGGTCGCGTCACGCTTGATGTCAGGAATGCCGCGGACAACAACATGGAACACGAGCTCGTCCTGCTCAAGACCGATCTCGCGGATGACGCACTCCCTGTCCGCAAAGGCCTGGTGCTGGAGCACAAGTTGAAAAAGATCGGCGAAGTCGAAGACATCGCACCGGGCAAGCGCAAACGCGCGTCATTCACGCTCGTGCCCGGACGCTACGCGCTGATCTGCAACAAGCCGGGACACTATGCGGCCGGCATGCATACCGTGCTTGTCGTCACGCCGTGAATCGCCTGGCCGAACCGAACGCGCCGGGTACCGGCGCCCTGCGACCGGTATAGAAGACTTCGCCACGTCGCGCGGCGTGTGCGTCGTCGACCCGGACACTGCTTCACGTCATCCATCGGCGCGTCCGCTGCGTCACGCCGATCGATACCCCAGTCCTGATTGCCCCTTCCCCACGTCTCGCTTGCGCGACAGAGACTGCCGAGCAGGCGACCCGTTGCCTGCCGGTTCGCTGCGGTAATGGGCGTGCCGTGCCGACCATCCGAATCCCGCCGATGACGGTTGCCGGTCGCCGGCTGATGACTGGCGCAGCCCCCTGCTTGTACCGTTCGAAAAGTTAACTTGTAGAGTCAATGACGAGTTAGTAGCATTGTCTACATGAACACTTTATCGATCTGGTCACTCCTCGTTCTGACCCTTCCGACAGAAAACGCGACGGCCCGCATGCGGTTCTGGCGTGCACTGAAGGCGAAGGGTTGCGCGGTGCTGCGTGACGGCATCTACCTGCTGCCGTACACCGGAGAGCATGAAGCGACCCTGCGCGAGCTCGCGGACGCGATCGCCGAAAGCGGCGGCACGGCCTACCTGCTGCGCGCGCCCAGTCTCGACGCGTCGCAGGAACAGGAATTCCGCGCGCTGTTCGATCGCGACGACGACTACGCGGCCTTCACCCGAACACTCATCGACGCGCGCAAGACACTGGCCGGGCAGTCCCCCACCGAACTCACCCGCCTGCTGCGTCGCCTGCGCAAGGATTTCGACGCCATCCGGGCGATCGACTATTTCCCGGGCGATTCGGCCACCCGCGCCGAAGTCGCGCTGCAGGATTTCGTCGCGCTGGTCGACACCGTGCTGTCACCGGGCGAGCCGCACGCCGCGGACCGCGCCATTCGCCCGCTGGCGATTGGCGAGTACCAAGGTCGCACGTGGGCGACGCGGCAGCGGATGTGGGTCGATCGCGTCGCGAGTGCATGGTTGATCCACCGATTCATCGACACGCGCGCCCGCTTCATCTGGCTTGCAGCGCCGGCGGATTGCCCGGTTGATGCGCTCGGTTTCGATTTCGACGGTGCAACGTTCACGCACGTCGGCGAGCGCGTGACCTTCGAGGTGCTACTCGCCAGTTTCGGGCTCGAAAACGACGCCGCGCTGATGCGGCTCGGCGAGATCGTGCACGCGCTCGACGTAGGCGGCCCCGCCGCGCCCGAAGCGGTGGGCTTCGAGGCCGTGATGGCCGGCATGCGCCAGCGCACGGAAAACGACGATCAGTTGCTCGAACAGATGAGCGCCGTGCTCGACGCCCTGTATGCGCACTTCACGTCGAATGGCAAAAACCAGACCACGGCCAGATCATGACCACTACCGTCGCCACCACCGAACCGACCTACTCGCTGGGCGAGCTGGTCGCCTACATGCTGCGTCTCGGCACCTTGGGTTTCGGCGGCCCCGTCGCGCTGGCTGGCTACATGCGTCGCGACCTGGTCGAGCGTCGCGGCTGGATCACGGAGGCCGACTACAAGGAAGGCCTTACGCTGGCCCAGCTCGCACCGGGGCCGATGGCGGCCCAGTTGGCGATCTATCTCGGCTTCGTCCACTACCGCCTCCTCGGCGCGACGCTGGTCGGTTTCGCGTTCGTGCTGCCGTCGTTCCTGATGGTGGTCGCGCTCGGGTTCGCGTACGCGCATTTCGGCGGGCTGTCGTGGATGCAGGCCGTCTTCTACGGCGTCGGCGCCGCGGTGGTCGGCATCATCGCGATGAGCGCGTACAAGCTCACGACCAAGACCGTCGGCAACGACAAGCTCCTTTGGGCGATCTTCCTGACGCTGGCTGCGGTGACCTTCATCACGGAATCGGAAATCGCGTGGCTGTTCGTCGCCGCCGGCCTGATCGGCTGGCTGTGGCATGCACCACCGAAGTGGCTGCACAAGGGCGGCCTGAATGCCGTTGCCGCTGCCCATCTTCCCGCGGCCAGCGGGTTGCTGAGCGGCATCGATTTACCGCAGCTCGTTCAGATCGGCGCTTTCTTCATGAAGGCGGGTGCGTTCGTGTTCGGCTCCGGACTCGCGATCGTGCCGTTCCTCTATGGCGGCGTCGTCACCGAACATCACTGGCTGAACGACAAGCAGTTCGTGGATGCCGTCGCGGTCGCGATGATCACGCCCGGCCCGGTCGTGATCACCGTCGGCTTCATCGGGTATCTGGTCGCGGGATTCCCGGGCGCACTCGTCGCTTCTCTCGGCACGTTCCTGCCTTGCTATCTGTTCACGGTCATTCCCGCGCCTTACGTGAAGAAATACGGGCACCGGCCGGCCGTCAAGGCGTTCGTGAACGGCATCACGGCGGCGGCCGTCGGCGCGATCACGGGCTCCGTTCTAGTCATCGCGAAGCGATCGATCGTCGATATCCCGACCGCGCTGCTCGCCGTCGCAACCGTGCTGCTGCTGTGGCGCTTCAAGAAGCTCCAGGAACCGGTGATCGTGACTGCAGCCGCCGTCATTGGACTCGTGGCGTTCCCGCTGCTTCATCATTGACTCGAGTTTCCGGGAAACAGACGTGACGTGCCCGTTGAAAGCGTTGGCATGCGATCGTCATTCACCTATCGGAGAAAGCCGTTCGAGCGACTCGACAAGGCCCGCGTAATGTGACGGTTTGCGGGGTTACGCATTTCATCACGGTACTTGCCCCGACCATTGTCCTGCCCGCTAGCAACAAGCGCGAGCCCGGTCAGCGTGCCGGCGAGACCAGGATTCTTCAGGTTGTTCCCACGTGCTCCGCGAATGCCGGGGAACGCGCCAGATCACCCCAGCTTCGCCTTGGCGGGACTGGTCTTGCGTCCGCGCCCCGGCAGCTTGACCGGCACGGTGCGCCCATACTCGTTCCACCACGCCGTCAGCGCCTCTATCGTCGGCCCGAGGCCGCGCGCCTTTTCGGTGATGTCGTATTCGACGCGCGGCGGCACTTCCGCGAACACCGTGCGGGTAATCAAGCCGTCCGCTTCCAGCTCGCGCAACTGCGCAGTCAGCATGTGCTGCGTGATGCCGGGAATCGATTTTCGTAGTTTACCGAATCGATAAACGCGCTGGTTGAGCAGCCACATGATCTCCAGCTTCCACTTTCCGGAAAGCAGCGAGAATGCGCGCCGCATTTCGTCGTGCATGTTCACTTCGTCGGCGTCATTAGTCATCTTTTCCATACCTGCAGACAGAAAATCATCCTACTTGCGGGCTTTCATCTTAGACGACATTCTTGTGCCAAGTCGACATCGATGAAACTCAGGAACCCGCAACAAATGGCTGAAAATTTCGCATACTGGACCAGCACCGCTTTGCTGTCGCTGCTCTATCTCACGTCCGCGACGCTCTATATCGTCAAGCGCGATCGCGTCCGAAAAATCCTCGTCGGATTCGGCTATCCCGCGTATCTCGTGCCGCTCCTGACCGTCGCCAAGATCGGCGCCGTCGCGGCCATCCTGGCCCGTGTCAGCGTGCCGCTCAGCGATCTCGCGTACGCGGGCGTCTTCTATCACTTGCTGCTTTCCGGACTGGCGCACGTCGGTGTTCGCAAGCCGCGCGGCGCGCTGCCGGCAGCGGTCGCCCTCATCTGTCTCGTCGTTTCATTCACCACGCAGAACGAAGCACGCGACATCCCGTCACCGGATGGCGTCGCCGCGACAACGGGTCACGCGATCATCACCTAAAGGAGAACACCATGGCCCGACTCAGCGGGAAAATCGCCATCGTCACGGGCGCCGGCCGGGGAATCGGACGCGCCACCGCGAAACGGTTCGCTGCCGAAGGCGCAACGGTAGCAGTCGTGTCGCTCACACCGGCCAACGTCGATTCGGTCGTGGCCGACGTCGAGGCCGCTGGCGGCCGTGCGCTCGGCATCCCTTGCGATCTCGGCAGTGCCGACCAGATCAACGCGGCCGTCGACAAAGTTGCCACGACCTGCGGCGGCATCGACATCCTCGTGAACAATGCGTTCGATCCATCCGCGCCGTTTTCGTCGATCACCGATTTGTCGGTGGAGAAACTGCAACGCAATTTCGATCTCGGACCCATCGCGTACCTCCGGACGATGCAAGCGGCCTACCCGCATCTGAAAGCGAGCGGCGCCGGCCGCGTGATCAACTTCGGATCGATGGCCGGCGTCATGGGCCTCGCGGGGTACGGTCCGTACAACATGGCGAAGGAAGCGGTGCGCGCACTGACGAGAACCGCCGCACGCGAATGGGCCGCCGACCGGATCACGGTCAATAACGTGCTGCCGTTGGCGCAAACGTGGGGCGAGCGTGCCGACGTACCGCCGCCGACCAACCCGCTGGGGCGTTTCGGCACACCCGACGATGACATCGCGCCGGTTGTCCTGTTCCTCGCCAGCGAGGACGCGCAGTTCCTGACGGGCTACAGCCTCACGCCGGACGGCGGCTCGATCATCGACAGCGCACGCTGAACGCCGCTCGGCATATACGTTGCTACGGCATACGGCTCACGCATCCCGGCCGTATGCCGCACACGCATCACGCGATGCCGACACGGCATCGCGCGTGTCACGTCATCCCTTATGATCGGCGTCCGCACATCCTGTCGCGCCGCGTCGCAATCGACGCTTCCCCGTCGATCCATCCGCTCGACACCCGATCAGCCCTATCCCTCACGGCTCACATTTCCATGCAGGTTATTTGGCATACGACCCGACGATTCCGCTCCCTCCGCTTACCCCTGTTGCTGGCTTGCATCACCGCATGTTCGACGGCGCTTGCCGAAGCCGCGCCCGCGCCCGTACCACCGACCATTCAAGCCGCATCGTGGCTCGTCGTCGACGGCGAATCCGGACAGATCCTGGCCGAGCACGATGCGGACGCGGAGCGTCAGCCCGCGTCGCTCACCAAGCTCATGACCGCGTATATCGTCCTGCGTGCATTGCGCGACGGAACCCTGGACCAGGACGAGAAAGTGACGGTCGGTGTGTCCGATGTGGCGGAAGTCGGCAGCGACGAAGCCCGTATGTATCTGGTCCCAGGACAGCGCGTCACCGTCAGGAACCTGGTGCAGGGCCTGATCGTCGCGTCGGCGAACGACGCGGCGCTGGTGCTGGCGAAACGAGTCGGCGGCTCGCTTGCCGCCTTCGAGCAGTTGATGAACGATACGGCACGACAAATCGGCATGCAGCACACGCGTTTCACCACGCCATCCGGCATCACGACGCCGGGCAACCATTCGACCGCTCGCGATCTGTCCACGCTGGCACGCCGTCTCACGGTGGACTTCCCGGAATACTACGGCTACTCGTCGAAGCAACACTTCGCGTACGGAAAATTCGAAAAGCGCAACAAGAACTGGCTGCTGGGCAGGGATCCGTCTGTGGACGGCCTGAAGACGGGGCACACCGCGGCCGCCGGGTATTGCATCGTCGCGACCGCGAGCCGGCCGCAACAAGCGCCGGCGATGACGCGCCGGGTGTTCGCGGTAGTCCTCGGCGCGCCCACTGCGGCCGCAAGAATATCGGGTGCGGAGCAGTTGCTGAACTACGCCTGTTCGTCGTTCAAGGATTACGCCTCCGCGCCCGCCTCGGGACACCCGTTCATCACGCGCGCGGCCGGGCCGAGTGCCGTCGACGCTGGCAGAACATGACTTCGCGCCGAGGTGCACAAACAACGCCTCGGCCATGTCATCGACGCCCGATCCGGACAGAAGCCGAATCAGCCCCCTCCCGCTGTCGCATGGGCTATACACGCGCGCGCCAGCACGTCGGTCGGGTCGACCAGCGTCGCCCGCCCACCGTTGCGCGCGACGTATTCGCCCCCCGGCAGCAGGATCGGCAGCTCGGTACATCCGAGCACGATCACGTTCACGCCGTCGGCAATCAACGCGTCGACGGCAGCGTCGATATCTTCCTTGCACTGTCCGGCCGTGAAGCCCGCCTTGACACCCGCCTTTCCGTAGATCGCTTCCATCACGCGCGCCTGCAACGCCGGTGCGGGCGCGACTTGCCGGAGTCCTTGCTGCGCCAGCGCCTTTTCATACACGCCGCTTTCGATCGTGCCGGACGTCGCCAGTACACCGACCTCGCGTAGCGCCGGGTAGCTGTCGCGCAAGTGAGCGACCGTGACGGTCAGCATGTTGACGATCGGAATGTCGAGATACGGCTGAATCCGCTCGACGAATGCATGCGCGGTATTGCACGGAATCGCGATGACGTCCGCATCGCCGTCCTCGAGCTTCTTGCAGGTCGCGTACAAGGCGATCGTCGGGTCCACGCCGGCACCCACGAGATTCTCGGTTCGATCGGGGATTTGCGGATTCTGTTCAACCAGCAGCTTGATATGGTCCTGGTCGCGCGCCGCCGGCGTGTTGCGCACGATCTTGTCCAGGAAATCGACCGTCGCGGCCGGACCCACGCCGCCGACCACGCCGATCTTGAACGTCGATGCACGGGAGCCGAGCGGCGCCGATACCGCGTACTGCGCGTAGGCGAGATTCGAATCGATCAACGGCACCGGCAACGGACCGATTTCATCCGCGACCAGCGCAATCTCGGTCAGCCCCGGGACGATGACCTGCACACCCTGATCAACCAGGTCCTCGCAAGCGCGGCGCAACAGCTCGACCGGACGGCCCCCGAGATTGCCTCGCTTGATGCCGTCGACACCGTAGACGGCTTCCGTCACGAGATCGACGCCATCGTACGAACGCGGATAGACGATGTCGAATGGCGGCGACGGGAAATACGCATCGAAGAGCCGTTTTTCCCGCACATAGTCGGAAGCCAGCACGCCAATGCGTGTCGCGTCGGGATACTTGCGTTGCACATGGCTGCGAACGGCTTCGACGATATCCACGATTGGCAACCTCGTATTCGCCTTCAACTCGTCGATGAACGTGTGGCTCAGGAAACACGGGAGCACGACCGTCGTCACGCCACGCGCCTCGAACGCCCGGATCATGTCGAACACGTACAGCTTGCGTTCGATGGTCGCGGCACTGCCCGACCCCGCGCCATTGAACGGGTATTGCTCGAAAATCGCTTCGACATGCTCATCGTCGGAAGACGCCGGCGTCGCCTTCACCATCTTGAAGAACACGTCGGCGCTGCCCAGCGGCCCGAGGCCGCCGACTACGCCGAATTTTCGGCGGACGTTCACGGTATCCCTCTCCATCATGCATTCAGCTCCGGCTCGTCGAATACGGCGCCGTTCGACTTCACGGCTCGCCGGCCCTCCCACTTCGCGATCACTGCCGTCGCCACGCTGTTGCCGATCACGTTCGTCATCGTGCGCCCCATGTCGAGGATCTGGTCGATCGCGAGAACCATCGCGACGCCGGCCGCCGGCAGATGGAACATCGGCGCGACCGCCGCGACCACGACCACCGAGCCGCGCGGCACGCTCGCCATGCCCTTGCTGCTCAACATCAGCACCAGCAGCATGAACACCTGCTCCGACAGCGGCATGTGCACGCCGAACGCCTGGGCGATGAAGAGGGCGGCAAATGCCTGGTACATCATCGAGCCGTCGAGATTGAATGCGTAACCCAGCGGCAACGTGAAGCCCACCACCTTCTTGTCGACGCCGAACTTCTCGAGCTGCTCGGTCAGCCGCGGATAGGCGGCCTCGCTGCTCGCGGTCGAGAAGGCGATCAGCGCGGGTTCGCGCACGGCCTTCAGCAGGCTCAGGACGCGTCGCCCGAGAAACGCATGGCCGACGCCGATCAGGATCATCCAGAGGACGAGCAAGCCGAGATAGAACGCGCCGATCAGCTTTCCATACGTGTAGATCACGTCGAGCCCGCGCAGCGTGACCGACGACGCGATCGCACCGAATACGCCGAGCGGCGCCGCGCGCATCACGTAGTTCGTCAGGCGCAGCCTCACCGGCACCATCCCGTCGATCGACTGGATCACGACGCCGACGCGCTTGTCGTGCTTCAGCGCACTCAGCGCGACGCCGAGAAAGACCGAGAACACCAGGATCTGCAGGATGTCGTTGCGCGCCATCGCGTCGAGCAGGCTGGTCGGGAACGCATGCGTGATCACGTCCCGGGCGTTCAGCGCGGCCGTATTCAAGCCGGTATTGACCTCGCCGGCGGTTGCCGTGAGGTTCAGGCCGGCGCCCGGCTGCAGCGCATTGGCCATGACGAGGCCCAGGCTCAGCGAAATCAGCGACGCGCAGATGAACCACCCGATCGAGCGCAGGCCGATGCGCCCGACGTCCTCGCCGCTGTCCATGCCGGCCAGGCCGGACACGAGCGTCACGAACACCAGCGGCGCGATGATCATCTTGATCAGGCGCAGGAAGATGTCGGTGACGATCGAGAAATAGCCGGCCATCGCCTTGAGCGCGCCCGGGTCCGCGATGTGGGTGTGGCAGAGATAGCCGGCGACGACACCGAGAATCATGCCGACTGCGATGCTTAAGGTAAGGCGATTTTTCATGTCCATCCGTCCGTGGTGGCACCCGGCCGCCGGAAGGCAGGCCGCCGCTGCGATGCAGGCAGCGCGACGCGGGTCACGCATCACATCTGCCGTTGGAACGAATGGTAGGGACCGTCGATAAAACCGTGATGCCGGTGCGACATGGCGGTATGCGAGCGCCGCATAAGGCGGGAAAACCCTGACTCAGCCGAGCTGGGAAGGCGCCGCGCGCAGGTGCTGCCAGAGCGTGTCCAGGAATTCACTCCGATTGGACACGTCGCGATATACGCGCAGTTCGACGTCGAGGTTCCACGCCGCCGGCCCGGCCGGCACGAGTTCGCCGGCGGCCAGTTCCGCCGCGATCGCGCTCCGGGGCAGCCACGCGACACCCTCGCCTTCCATCACGAGTTTCTTCAGCACCTCGGCCATGTCGGATTCGTAGTGCAGTTGCAAGGCCGGCGCATCCGGTGCGCGACCGAGCAGCAGCGCGAGGCATCGCCCGAAGTAGCTGGTTTCCGTATAGGAAATCAGCGGCAGCGGATGCTGCTTCGTCCCGGGAAGACGAAAGGCCGGCGCCGATCGACGGTTGGGCCTGCATGCCGGCATCAACGTATCGAGGCCCACGGTCAGGTGCTCATACTTCGCCGGGTCGAGATGGAGCGGCAGTTCCGGATGGTGATACGCAAACATGAGCTCGCAATTGCCGTTGACGAGCATCAGGATCGAATCATGGACATTGGTCGGAATCACGCGCGCCCGCACTTCGCCGAAATGCGGCGCGAGCGCCTTGAGCCAGACCGGCAGGAAACTCAGCGCGATCGTGTGGCCCGCGGCGATCTGCAGGCTCTTGCCGGCGATCCGCTGCTCGGTGCGGATGATGGCGCGCGTGTCGAACAGGCGGCTGAGCACATCCTCGGCCGTCTCGCGGAACAGGCGGCCCGCCGGCGTCAGCACCGGCGGAAAGCTGCTGCGATCGATCAGTTCGGCCCCGATCCACTGTTCGAGCGACTGGATGCGGCGGCTGAAACCCGACTGCGTGACGTTGCGGAACTCCGCTGCCCGGGAAAAGCTTTGATACTGAGCGAGGGCGAGGAAATCCTCGATCCATTTGATTTCCATGGTGGCCTTGGAGGATCGCGGTGGGATCGGCCTGCGCGTCACCGAAGTCAGGGTGACGCGCAGGCCGGCGGACGCTCACATTGTATGTGCTCGATCCGGCGCATCGCGTCGGCGTTCGCCATGGCGCCCGTGGCCGATCCGGACGTCGTCGTTCTGCATGCTCGCTGACGGGACGATATTCGCGGGCGACAACCCCGGCGACAACGGCGTTTCGGTTGCACGGCCGCCAGGTCATCCCCGCCTCGCTACGCCTTCTTCGTATAACTGTTGCACCAGCCTTTCGCATTGACCTGCTTGCCGCCGAAAATCGCGCACGCCCCCGTCGTGGCGCCGGCCTTGCCCTGGAAGAACTGGCAATTCGCACAGGCGTCGCCCGCGTGGAATTTCGGGTACTTCGCATGATCGACGCGGCCGGCATCCGCCTTGTAGCCGAGCGCCTGGGCATTGGCATCGGTTTCCTGCACGACACCGGCACCGGCATCCGCCGCCGTCGCGCGGCGTCCAACGGCGAGCGCCGAGGCCAGCACGGTGCTGACTGCAATGAAACGCCGACGTGAAAATTTCATGGAATCCTCCCTTCAGGTTTGCGTGAACGGATGTCCGGAATGCGCCGTTCCCGGATGACGCGACGCCGTCCGCTCCGAAACAGCGCCCGTCGATCGCGTGCGCATCGCGCCCATCACGCCGACGCACGCTCGACGACGGAATCAGCGAAAGAACAGCTCACGCATTCCGAACGTGTGATGCGCTTCCGCCGCCATCAGCACCATGAGCACGAGCAGGCACAGCGGCGGGATCAGGATCGCGTACACGAGCGCCAGCCGCTCCCACATCATGTGCATGAAGATCGACACGATCAGCCCGGCCTTCGCGATCATCAGCACGACGATCAGCACCCAGCGCATCAGGCCCTGCACGTTGAAGTAGTCGACCAGGTACGACAACGTGCTCAGCACGAACAGCAGGCCCCAGATCTTCAGGTAGAGGCCGATCGGATGCTGCTGGCCGTGCGCGGCGTCGGGTCGATCGGCGGGATCGGTGTGCTCCATGGCTGCCTCACCACAAATAGAACAGCGCGAAGATGAACACCCACACCAGGTCGACGAAGTGCCAGTACAGCCCGGCGATCTCGACGATCTGGAAGTTGCCGTGTTCGGCGAATCCCGGCTGCAGGATCTTGCGCGCGATCAGCAGCAGGTAGATCACGCCGCAGGTCACGTGAAAGCCGTGGAACCCGGTGATCGTGAAGAAGCACGCGCCGAACTGCGCCGCGCCCAGCGGGTTGCCCCACGGGCGGATGCCTTCACGAAAGATCAGGTTGCTCCATTCGAACGCCTGCAGCGACACGAAGACCGCGCCCAGCAGCGCGGTCGTCAGCAACAACGCGGCAGCCGGCCGTGCGTTGCGCCGGTAGCCGAAGTTGACGGCCATCGCCATCGTGCCGCTGCTGCTGATCAGCGTGAACGTCATGATCGCAATCAGCAGCAACGGCACTTCCACGCCGCCCACGCTGAGCCCGAACACCTTCGCGGTATCGGGCCACGGCGCCGTGGTCGACATGCGCACCGTCATGTAGCCGATCAGGAAGCTGCTGAAGACGAAGGTGTCCGACAGCAGGAAGATCCACATCATCGCCTTGCCCCACGGCACCCTGAAGGCTTCGCGGTCGGACGACCAGTCGGTGACGATGCCGCGCCAGCCGTCGGGCCGCGCGTCGACGGGCGGCACCGCGGACGATTCGGCAGCGGATTCCGTGTGGGCCGTCGGCGCGGTCATGGCGCGGCTCCGTATAGCGGCCCGCAGACGGCGGCGACGATCCCGGGGGTCAGCCACTGCATTGCCGCCAGCAGCACGAGCCAGACCGCGAGCAAGAAATGCCAGTAGCGTGCGCACAGCGCGACGGCCCGTTGGGCCCGGAACGGGTCCGCGCGCCGGAGCTGCACGATCGTCACGGCCCACGCCGCCAGCCCGCCCAGCACATGCAATCCATGCAGGCCGGTGAGCAGGTAGAGGAAGCTGTTGGACGGATTGACGGTGACGGTCTCCCCGGCTGCCGACAGCATCTGCCACGCAACCAGTTGCCCGATCACGAACACGGCCGCCAGCACGCCGCCGGCTACCAGCCACATCGTGCGGTACGGGCCTATCCGCCGGGCGCGCTGCATCGCGATGCTGGCCAGCGCCAGCGCGCCCGTGTTCCACCACAGCAGCGCCGGATGCGGGATCGGCTGCCAGTCGGGTTCGCGCATGCGCATCGCATAGGCGAACAGCAGCAGTGAGAACAGCGTCGTCGCCACCGCCATGAACACGGTCAGGCCGGTGCGGCCCGCATTCGGCAAGCCGGGTGGCGCATCGGGAACGAAGGGGCGCGGCAGCGTGGTCATTCGTGTGCCTCGCCCGGGTGCAGCGTCGGATGGGCCGCCTTGGGTTCAGGCGCCGTCGCCGGCGGCTGATTCTGCGGCACGAAGTCTTCCTCCTGCCCCGGCGGACTGTATTCGTACGCCCAGCGGTAGACGACGGGAAGCGTCGGCCCCCAGTTGCCGTGCACGGGCGGCGTTTGCGGCGTCTGCCATTCGAGCGTGGTGGCCCGCCACGGGTTGCCGTCCGCACGCCGGCCGTGGCGGAGGCTCCACGCGAGGTTGAACAGGAACAGCAGCTGCGCCGCCGCGACGATCAGCGCGACGATCGTGATGAACGTGTTGAGCGTCTGCGCCGAATGCGGAATGAAGCTGTAGCCCTGATACGCGTAATACCGCCGCGGCATCCCCAGGATGCCGAGATAGTGCATCGGGAAGTAGATCGCATAGGTGCCGACGAAGGTGATCCAGAAGTGCGCGCGTCCGAGCGTGTCGTCGAGCAGGCGGCCCGTCACCTTCGGGTACCAGTGATACAGGCCGCCGAACACCACGAGGATCGGCGACACGGCCATCACCATATGAAAGTGCGCGACCACGAAATATGTGTTCGACAGCGGGATGTCCACGCTCACGTTGCCGAGGTACAACCCGGTCAGCCCGCCCAGCACGAAGGTGCTGACGAAGGCGATCGCGAACAGCATCGGCACGGTCAGGTGGATATCGCCGCGCCACAGCGTCAGCACCCAGTTGTAGACCTTGAGGGCGGTCGGGACGGCGATGATGAGCGTCGTGGTGGCGAAGAAGAAGCCGAAGTACGGATTCATGCCGGCGATGAACATGTGGTGCGCCCAGACCACGAAGCTCAGCGCGCCGATGATCACGATCGCCCATACCATCATCCGGTAGCCGAAGATGCTCTTGCGCGCGTGCGTGCTGATGAGATCCGACGCGATGCCGAAGGCCGGCAGCGCGACGATGTAGACCTCCGGATGCCCGAAGAACCAGAACAGGTGCTGGAACAGCAGCGGGCTGCCGCCGGCGTGCTTGAGCGTCTGCCCCATCGACACCACGGCCGGGACGAAGAAACTGGTGCCGAGCGTCCGGTCGAACAGCATCATCACCGCCGACACGAACAGCGCCGGAAACGCCAGCAGCGCCATGATGGTCGCGATGAAGATGCCCCACACCGTGAGCGGCATGCGCATCAGCGTCATGCCGCGCGTGCGTGCCTGCAGCGTGGTGGTCACGTAGTTCAGGCCGCCCATCGTCGCCGCGACGATGAAGATCGCCAGCGACACGAGCATCAGCACGATGCCCCATTCCACGCCCGGGGTGCCCGGCAGGATCGCCTGCGGCGGATACAGCGTCCAGCCCGCGCCGGTCGGCCCGCCCGGCACGAAGAAGCTCGCCACCAGCACCAGCACGGCCAGCAGGTAGACCCAGTAGCTCAGCATGTTGAGAAACGGGAACACCATGTCGCGGGCGCCCAGCATCAGCGGGATCAGGTAGTTGCCGAAGCCGCCCAGGAACAGCGCCGTCAGCAGGTAGATCACCATGATCATCCCGTGCATCGTGACGAACTGGTAGTAGTGGTTCGCGTCGATGAACGCGAACTTGCCCGGAAAGCCGAGCTGCAGCCGCATCAGGTCCGACAGGACGAGGCCGACCAGGCCGACCGCGATGGCCGTCAGCGCGTACTGCACGGCGATGACCTTGTGGTCCTGGCTCCACACATAGCGGGTCCAGAAGCTGTGCGGGACGTGGTCGGTGTGCGCGTAGGTCATGGCGTGTGCTCCGTCTGCTTCATCCGTTCCGCTAGGGCTGGGCCGCGGTGCTGGCGGCCGTCCCGCCTTGCGCCTTGATGTAGGCCACCAGCGCGCTCAGTTCCTGCTCGCTCAGGTCGAAGTGCGGCATGATCGGCGAGAAGCCCTTCACGACGCGGGCCGTCGGGTTGCGGATGAACGCGCGCAGATAGGCTTCGTCCACCTTCGCGGTGCTGCCGTCGGCCATCGTTTCGGTCTTGCCGTACAGGCCCTTCCAGGTCGGGCCCACGAGCGGGCTGCCGTCCACGGTATGGCAGGCGACGCAGCCCTTGGCCGCCGCGAGCGTCTTGCCCAGGTTGGCCAGCGCCTGCGCGCTGCCGCCCGCGGCGGCGGGTGCGGCCTGCACGTGGGCCATCTGCTGCTGCGCGAACGTGGTCTGCTGCGCCAGCCAGCGCGAGAACGCGGCTTCGTCTTCCACCACCACCACGCCGCGCATGCCGGAATGCCCGATTCCGCAGAGCTGCGCGCACAGGATGTCGTAGCGCCCTGCCTGGGTCGGCGTGAACCAGAAGGTGGTCACCATGCCCGGCACCATGTTCATGCGTGCCCGGAACGGCGGAACGTAGAAGTCGTGCAGCACGTCGCGCGACCGGGTCAGGACCTGGACCGGCCGGTTGAGCGGCAAGTGCACCTCGGGACTGTCGATCAGGTAGTTGTCACGGCCGTTCGGGTCGGCGGGGTTCAGGCCGAACGGGTTGTCGTTGCTGATGTAGCGCACGTCGGTCGTGCCCAGCTTGCCGCCGGGCCCGGCGAAGCGAAAACGCCATTGCCATTGCTGGCCGAGCACCTCCATCTGCAGCGCGTTGCGCGGCGGCCGGATGTAGTCCGCGTAGACGAACAGGCCCGGCGCCAGCAACGCCGCCACGCCGACGATGGTCAGGCCGATCAGCCACCATTCCAGTTTCCGGTTGTGCGGCTCGTAGGCCGCACGATGCCCGCTGCGGTGGCGATAGCGCACCAGGGCGACCACGATGAACAGGTTGATGGCGATGAAGAATGCGCCGGTGATGACGAGCGTGATCGTCAGCATGTCGTCCATGCGCACCCAGTTCGACGCGATCGGCGTGATCCACCACGGACTGGCAAAGTGAAACCCCACCGCCAACAGGATGATCAGGACCAGGGCAATCGCAAGGGCCATAGGCCGCCTCGCTGCATCTCACTCACCGGCACCGCCGACACCGGGTTCCGTGTCTCCCGCGGGCGCCGCGTGTTCAAGCGCGGCGCGGCGGGAAACGCGATGGGTCAGTCGTCCACGTTCTGCTTGCGCAATCGCTCCAGCCTGCCGTAGGTGATGGCCGCCACCACGCCGAACAACAGGTTGGCCAGCAAGGGCCCGGAACCGCGCTCGGAGACGAACCACGGGAACACGGCCGTCATCACGTAGAAGTTCCACCCATACGCGACGATCCCGAACGCCAGCCCGATCGCGGCTTCCATGCCCACGCTCGAATCAAGGCGGAAAGGCGCCATGATCGCGGCGAGCATCATCCCCATGATCGCGCCGAGCACGTAGTGCAGCAGCAGTGCCATCGCCACGATTTCGAGGTTGAATTGCGTCATCTGGCCGAGCGCGCTGCGGCCCATCACCATCGCCGCGATCTTGTGGGTCGGTTGCCACGGGCTCGAGCCGAGCACCAGGGTCGACCAGACGAATTCCAGCGCGATCACCAGCGCGCCGCCCGCGAGACCGGCCACGGCAGCGGCGACCCAGTCGGGCGTACGCCGCTCCCAATGGTGCGACTGAATGTGCAGTTCCATACGACCTCCTTGCCGACGGTTCGACGTCGGCACTTCGGTTCCGAAGGCGTCACGCGCGTCGGACCCGCGTCTCCTGCGCGATTCGGGATGGCGGACAGGGGTGCCTGCGCAACGTGCGAGCGACCCGCTCCACGCGCGGCCCGCGGTCGCGGTCGTGCGCTCGACGCAACGCGTCGATGCCCCCCCCGGGTGTCGGGCAGGCCGGCTTGCTGTCGCGCGTCAGGGGAAGATCGGTGACGTCGGTTCGGCGCCTTCCAGGTCCGCCTTCGGAAAATGCTGGGCGACCATTTCTTCGATTTCCTGCTCTCGCAATGCCGGCACGTCGGCCATGATCAGGATCTGGCCTGCCTGGATCGCCTCGCGAAATCGCTGGAGTCGCGCGTTCGGCTCGGCGATGCCGATCATCGCGGCGGTCCACGCCCCGAATCCCGCGCCGGCCAGCGTCAAGCCGACGACGGCGCCGCCCGCGATCACGAGCTCCGCCGGAGGAAAGACGAGCGCGACGAGGCCGATCAGCGCACCGGCCGCGCCGCCGAGCGCGACGCCGCGCTCGAGCGCATGCACGACATCGCTGCTTTGCAGCAACGATGCTTCGGGCAACTGATCGAGTGTGACGCTGTGGTCGGCGAGAACGTGGATATGGCGCCAGACGATGCGTGCGCGCAATAGATCGTCGACGATGGCCTTCGCCATCTGGGTATCGGGTACGAGGAAATAAAGGCGTCTCATGTTGGCACCCCTTTTCTTGCCATCAACGCGTCCACAAGGGACTGTTTTCTATTCTATGTCAGCATCGGCGACACGCCAGGTGCATGCGGGCCACGGACGGGGTCGCATGCGAGCATTCGCCCCGCGTGGCGGGTGGGGTTGAAATGCGGTGGTAGTTGTCGATCACGGACGAACGATGCGGGGGCCCGGGACATTCGCGCCCGACTGGCGCTATCCGCGTTTGCGCAACGGCGCCGGCAAGTCCCGCAGGCCGTTGTGGTCGATCTCGTGCATCAGCGCGAGCTGTCGCCCGATTTCTCCACGCGGAAACCCTTCACGCGCCAGCCAATTGAGGTAAGGCCCGGGCAGGTCGGCAATCAGCCGGCCCTTGTATTTCCCGAAGGGCATGGTGACGGTGACGAGGTGTTCGAGGTCTGGATTTTGCATGCGGGTATTGTGCACGGCTTTTCGGTCCTGTCGCAGACCTCGCGAAAAGGACTCAGCGAACCACCTGCGCCCCTTTTCTCGCCTGCTAGACTGGAATTCCCCCCTGCACACGATGGAGGGAATCATGTTGTCCGTCTACGTCGTGAAGACCGGCGAGCAGTTCCTCTGCACCGCCGAGGATGGCGATATCGGCATGGCACCGGCGGTTGAGGATGCCACGTCGTTTGGTTCGTATGAGGAAGCAGAAAAGGCCGCGCACGTGCATGCCGACCCCGGATACGAAATCGTGGCCGTCTGTGTGATCAGACACTGACTAGGCGCCCGCTGCCGGGCGCCGCGCGACGAGATGCGGCTCGCCATTCCGCCGGCGCCATGCGACATGGGGTGGCGCGATGGGCCGTGCCCGGAATTGCCTGGCAACGGATGGATGGCGTGTCGGGGGGCTCACGCTGGGATCGCCGCGCGCGTCGGCAACTCCGCCGTGTACGCTCCGACGCAGCGCGCGTTTCCTGAAACGCCCGGCATCCGGCGCACCCTCCTCGTATGCGGCGCTGCGGGTGTTCGGCGCGTCTTGCTCCGCTGTTATCGTCTAGGCCCTTTCATGCCCTCCGACTCCATGGCCGCATGCCACTCCTCATTCGCCTCGATGGGGTCCATCTCATCGTCGACGGAGGCCGTCGCGCGCTCGGCGGCCGCTCTGGCTTCGTCTGCCGGGGACGCAAAATCACCGTCGCCATCACGATCGCCATCGCCGTCACCGTCGCCCGGGGGCTGCAGCATGTCCTTGAGCATCGCGCTCAGTTCCGGCGTGTCCCATGGCAGCCCACGCCGAGTCCGATCCTTGATGTAGTGCCTCACCTCCGCGTCCTGCTCCACGGTCAGCGGCAGCCCTCGGAAGGTGCTTTGGGGGCCAGCGTCGATCATCGCATTCTCCTGCTTCTAGGGCATTTTCAGTGTACTCGCCATTGCGAGCCCGTGAGCAATGATTACGGCGCGCTTGCGGCGGATCAAACGTGTGGGGGCGACGGGCGCGCGGCCGCCCATTTCAGGCACCCGCCTGCAATGGGTCGATACCGATGAAAGTTTCGCGAGATTTCGGGACCCGCTAATCCGGTAGTTCAGGGGGAAGAAGTGACAACCTCCACTGCCACAAGCAGCGTATTCGCTGCTATCCGCCGAACGCAACGACGATCTCTTCGATCGTCACGCGAATGCGCGCCGTATGCCGCAGATCCTGATGCGTGACGAGCCAAACCTCATACGACGCGTCGTTTGTACGGTCCGGCCAGATCCGCACAAGGCCGTCTCGTTCGCCCATCGGCACGGGTATCTCGCTGATGCCGAGCCCTGCCTTGAGTGCCGCGCGCAACGTCAGGTTCGTGTTCAGCCGTGCGACGATGCGGCCGTCCGTCAGCGGTTCCCCGACGAACGCCGGCACCCGCGCCTTGGCGAAATACGGCTGGTAGACGACGAGATCATGCCCGGCGAACCGTTCGCCCGGCACCGGTTCGCCATGGCGCCGCACATAGTCGGGCGACGCGAACAGTCCCACTTCCCAGCGCGCCAGACGGCGGGCGAGCAGATCCGGATTTCGGGGCTTGACGGTCCGGATCGCGATGTCGGCTTCGCGCTTCGCGAGATTGAGGAGCAGGCTCGTCGTGTCGAGCATCACCGATACGTCCGGATGCTTCGCATGCAGGCGCTCGAGGGCCGGCATCACGAACTCGTGGGCCAGCGCATCCGTCGTCGATAGCTTCACCTCGCCGGCGAGCCGCTTGTCCACGCCTTGCGTGTGGCGCACGAGATCGTGTGCGGATTGCTCCATCGCCTCGGCTGCACGGATCGCGATCCTGCCGACCGGCGTGAGTTCATAGCCGTTCGACGTACGCAGGAACAGCGTCGCGCCGAGCGCGTGCTCGAGCGCCGCAAGCCTGCGGCCCACCGTGGCCTGATCGATGTCGAGCGCGCGGGCGGCAGCCCGCAAGGTCCTTTCCCGATGGAGCGCGACGAAGATGCGCGCGTCGTCCCAGTTCATGTCGCCCCCGGCGTGATGCAAATTTGCATCATACGTCCGGCAATTCTCTGCACGTCAAACACAGGCGGCGCGACTACACTTTTTTCAACCGATGCGGCGGGTCGCTCGAATCCGCGGCGCATCCGGCATTTTAAAAGGATGAAGTCGTGTCACACGAAACGAAAGGCATTCCCGCGGCGATGACCGCGATCGACATTACGCGGCCGGGCGGCCCGGATGTGCTGGCACCCGTGCAGCGTCCTGTTCCCGCACCGGCCGACGACGAAGTGCTGATCCGCATTCATGCGGCCGGCGTGAACGGTCCTGACGTGCTGCAGCGCAAAGGGTTGTACGATCCGCCACCGGGCGCGTCGGACATTCCCGGGCTCGAAGTCGCGGGCAAAATCGTGTCGGTCGGGCGCGACGTGACCCGGTTCGCGGTCGGCGATCTCGTCTGCGCGCTGGTGCCGGGGGGCGGCTATGCGGAGTACGCCGTCGCGCACGAGAGCAACACGCTCGCGGTTCCCGATGGTCTCACGATGGTCGAGGCGGCCGCGATCCCCGAAACCTTTCTGACGGTATGGCTGAACCTGTTCCAGCGCGGCAAGTTCAAGGCTGGCGAAAGCGTGCTGATCCATGGCGGCGCATCGGGGATCGGCACCACGGCGACGATGCTCGCGAAGGCGTTCGGCGCCTCGAAGATCATCACGACGGTCGGCTCCGACGCGCACCGCACCGCAAGCATCGCGCTCGGTGCCGATGTCGCGGTTGACTACCGCAACGAGGATTTCGTCGAGGAAGTCATGCGCGCGACGGACGGGCGCGGCGTCGACGTGGTCGTCGATATCGTCGCCGGTGATTACGTCGCGCGGAATTACGCGGCGGCCGCGATGAACGGCCGCATCGTGCAGATCGGCGTGATCAAGGGGCCCGCGCCAGCACTCGACCTGTTCCCGATGCTGGCGAAGCGCCTCACGCACATCGGCTCGACGCTGCGCTCGCGCACGCACGAGGAAAAGGCGGAGCTGATCGAGGATCTCAAGCGATCGGTGTGGCCGCACATCCGGCGTGGCGCGGTGAAGCCCGTGATCCATCGGACCTTCGATCTCGACGATGCGCGCGGCGCGCATACTCTGATGGACTCGGGCACGCATATCGGCAAGATCGTGCTGACGACCCGGGCGGCAGGCATGGACTGACGCGCAGCTCCGGCCACCTGACATGACTCACCTCTCCGATCAAAACCATGACTGATGCACGCTACCACTACTACGAACCGTCACAAGGCCATGGATTGCCGCACGATCCATTTAATTCGATTGTCGGTCCAAGGCCCGTCGGATGGATTTCCACGCGCGGCAGCAACGGCATGCTGAATCTCGCGCCATACAGCTTTTTCAACGCCTTCAACTATCATCCGCCGATCATCGGCTTCTCGAGCATCGACGCGAAGGACAGTCTACGCAACGTGCAAGAAACGGGGGAATTCGTGTGGAACCTCACCACACGCGATCTCGCCGAAAAGATGAATGCAACGTGCGCAATGGTGCCTTACGAAGTTGACGAGTTTGAAGTGGCCGGGCTGACCCCCGCTCCGTCTCGGCAAGTCGCCGTTCCACGCGTGGCAGAGAGCGGTGTCAACTTCGAATGCAAGCTCACCGATGTGATCCAGCTGCGCGATCACAAAGGCACGCCTGTCACCACATGGCTCGTGCTGGGAGAAGTCGTGGCGGTTCACATTCGCCAGGACTTGCTTAAAGACGGTACCTTCGACACCTTCGGCGCAGGCATCATTCTTCGGGCAGGCGGCCCATCGGCCTATGCGCTCGTCGCACCCGAGAGTCGATTCGATATCGGGCGCCCGCCCGGGGCGAATCCCCCCGTCGCACGATGACGGAGGGTGGCGCAGTCGGCTCGTGAAAGGCCGTTGGACCTCGGAAGCTGCCGCTGACTTGTTCCCGGGCAAAGCGGCTATCGACGGTCGAAAGTGCTTGTTCGCCGAGCCTGACAGCAGACGTTCGGTGCAGATCCTCAGCCGAACGTCCGCAAGGCAGCGTCAAGTCGACCGGCCGCGACCAACACGTGAACGCCTGCAAAGGCCGAGCACTTGCCGCTCAGCGCAGGTACGGGGCCACCGATATCCGGTTAGACAGCCGTTGACGCTGCGCGGGCTCCAACGGCGGCAGTGGACCGATTGATCACCATGTCGTCCACGAAACAATCGACAACTTGGAACTATACTGGGCAACCAGGAGGCTTCCATGACCGATCACGACAGACTGCATCCACTCCGTCCGCTCCTGAAAAACTGGGTTTGGGAGCATGGTCGAATCGGGACTCGCTATCTCGACTGCGTAGATGGCGAAATCAGGTTTGACGAGGGCAAGAAGTCGCATTTCGCGGCCGAGAAATATATCTATGTGCCCCTTGGCAAGGGCGCTGAAGACGATGCATCCGCGGAGGGGCCTGCGATCCACGAGGCTGGACTTGCCCGGCTTTTGCGGGCCGCGCAGCTGGGTACGCCGGAGGAAGCCGGTTCTGTGGCGGATGTCCAGCGCGCAGTACAGGACTGCGTGGAGATTGGCCTGTTCAGCGCATATCAATGGGAGGCACGAGAGGCGTTTGCCCGATACGCGCAGGAACCCATGTTCGATGACGAGATCCGCGCGGCGGTTGTCGACGACATCCGGCGTGTTTACGCCGGCATGCGGGAGCAACTGGCGCTGTACGATTTCAGTGTGCTCCACGGCTTGCCCACGCCGCTGCTTATCGGCGATACGCCCTTCATCGACTGGCGCGTGCGTGCCAGTCCGGCACTTCCGTTTGTATCGCTCCCGCTGGGTCCTTACTGCCTGCTGGTAGGCGCGCCGTCAGGCAGGAAAAGCCGAATCGCCCCGGTCGTCTGGAAGGCCGCTGCCGCGATGGGCCCGTTGAAGGATCACAACCGCCAAATCGAGGAGCAGGCGCGTCTGTGGCTGGTGGCGACCACGGACGACCAACTCGTCGCTGCGCAAAGTCGCATTGCCGCGGCCGTCGGCTCCAGGCAAGGGAATGAGAAACCCTGAACGAAGTTCACCTGAAGCAGATCGTCGGCGGTGGCTAAGTGAAAGACCGGCACGTGAAGCCGACCGGTTCGCCATCGACGTTTGATGCAATCACCGTGATACCGGATGCATAGTGGCCGAGCGCTTCGCGAAAGCGCCCAGGCTCGATGGCCGTGCTGGAAAGTGACATGGTAGATACCGAATACCGGGTGCGGCTCGGAAAGGTCAAGGCGGTGCATTCCGACAGATTCAGGGAGCCGTTTCAATGCACTCCCTGACATCCACACGGCCTTCAATTCCCCGCTCACTACGTCCGACGTCAGTTCGGACCTAGTTCGAGAGTTCCTTGCGGACGATTTCCGCCCCCGCGCTCAACGCACTCAGCTTGCCTCTCGCGACTGCACGCGACAACGGCGCCATGCCGCAGTTGGTGCAGGGATAGAGCTTGTCGGCATCCACGAACTGAAGTGCTTTTCGCAACGTACCGGCGACTTCCTCGGGGGTTTCAATGGTATCGGTCGCCACATCGATGGCCCCCACCATCACCTTCTTGCCCCGAATGAGTTCGATCAGATCCATGGGAACGCGCGAGTTGTGACATTCCAGCGAGACCATGTCGATACTGGATTTTTGCAGCTTGGGGAAGGCTTCCTCGTACTGCCGCCACTCCGACCCCAGCGTCTTCTTCCAGTCCGTGTTGGCCTTGATGCCATAGCCATAGCAAATATGCACGGCGGTTTCACACTTGAGACCTTCGATCGCTCTTTCCAGGGTCGCGACGCCCCAATCATTCACCTCGTCGAAGAAGACATTGAATGCGGGCTCATCGAATTGAATGATATCGACGCCGGCAGCCTCCAGTTCCCTGGCTTCCTCGTTCAGGATCTTTGCGAACTCCCAGGCCAGTTTTTCGCGACTCTTGTAATGATCGTCGTACAGCGTATCGATCATCGTCATCGGCCCCGGCAACGCCCATTTGATGGGCTGGCTCGTTTGCCGGCGCAGGAACTTGGCATCGTCAACGAAAACCGGCTTCTGTCTCGCCACCGCACCCACGACCGTCGGCACGCTGGCGTCATAGCGATCGCGAATTCGAACGGTCTTGCGGTTCTCGAAATCAACGCCGCTGAGATGCTCGATGAACGTGGTCACGAAATGCTGGCGCGTTTGCTCGCCGTCGCTGACGATATCGATGCCCGCATGTTGCTGCTCTTGCAACGACAGGCGCAAAGCATCCTGTTTGCCCTCGATCAACCCCTCGTCCTGCAATTTCCATGGTGACCAAAGTGTCTCGGGTTGTGCGAGCCACGAAGGTTTAGGCAAACTGCCGGCGGTTGAAGTGGGTAGAAATTTTTTCACGGTAGACGACCTTGTGTTTTTGTTGGTCAAAGCGCGTAGTCCGCAGACCACTGCTCAAGAATGGCCTGGTATGGCTTGATAAATTTCTCTTCGACAAACCTGCCCTGTTCGATAGCCAGCCGGCTACGCTCTTCCCGATCGTAAACAATCCGGGTGAGCGAAAAATCCTGATGCTTCAGACTCGGTTGGTAGGATTTTCCTGCCGGTGAATTCGCATTGTAAATTTCGGGCCGGTAAATTTTCTGGAAGGTATCCATCGTGCTGATGGTGCCGATGAGCTCGAGATTGGTGTAATCATCCAGCAAATCACCGGTAAAATAAAAAGCCAGCGGCGCGACACTATTCGGCGGCATGAAATAGCGCACCTTCATCCCCATTTTTTCGAAATACTCGTCAGTCAAGGAATACTCGTCCTGCCGGTATTCGATACCCAACACGGGGTGCCGATTTGCCGTCTGATGGTAGGTCTTGCTACTCGAAACGCTCAGGCATATAACGGGCGGTTTCGCGAAATTATCCTTGTAGGCGCTCGACTTCACGAAGGACTTGAACAGATTCCCGTGCAGGTCGCCAAAGTTATCCGGCGTACTGAAGCCGGGCTGATTCTTGTTGTGCTCCAGCAAGACCACACTGAAATCGTAATCCCGCACATAAGAGGAAAAATTATTTCCCGCAATGCCGTCAATGTGTTTGTTGTTTTTCCGATCGAAAATATTCGTCTTCAGTATTTCGATCAAGGGCAGCGCGGCACTGCCCTGCTCTCCGCCGATATTCATTTCGACTGAAATGATTTCAAGCTTGACGGCATAACGATCGCCTTTGGGATTGTCCCAATGCGCCATCGCATTGAAGCGATTGTCAATCATCCTGAAGGTATTGCGCAAATTCTCCTGACGACTCTTTCCTCTGGCGAGGTTCGCAAAATTGGTCGTGATGCGCGTATGGTCGGAAGGCTGATAGTCCTCATCGAAACAGACGCTTTTAATAGCAAATGTAAACTCTTGACTCGTCATGATCTTGCGCCCCGATTTCCGAAATGAAAACTGCATCTGCTCCATGCCTTTCGATGCGGCTCGCTTTTCTTTTCCGACGGACGAATGTGACATTGGGCCATGGCCGACTGGATATGAATCGATTTCAACCAACCATGAGCGATGCTCACGGTGCGGTGTGTCTGGTTCACATCGGAAGAAAAGTAACTGGCAGCGATGATATAGTTTCCATTGCATGAATAAAAATGGATTTATTTCATGCAAACATTAAATTTGTTCATGGAGTGGTCGATGCTGGATCGCAATCATCTGATGGTCGTGCGGGAAGTGGAGCGGCAGGGCTCGCTCACGGCCGCGGCCGATACGCTCAACCTCACGCAGTCGGCGCTCAGCCATGCGGTGAAGAAGCTGGAGCAGCAGCTCGGTACGCCCGTGTGGGCGCGCGAAGGACGGACCATGCGGCTCACGCAGGCCGGACAGTACCTGCTGAGCCTCGCGAACCGGTTGCTGCCGCAATTCGAACTCGCCGAGGAGCGCATGAGGCAGTACGCGCAGGGCGAGCGCGGCACGTTGCGGATCGGCATGGAATGCGCGCCGTGCTATCAATGGCTGCTGAAGGTGGTGTCGCCGTATCTCGCGCACTGGCCGGATGTCGATGTCGACGTGAAGCAGCGCTTCCAGTTCGGCGGCATCGGTGCGTTGATCGGCTATGAAATCGACGTGCTCGTCACGCCCGACCCGCTCAAGAAACCCGAACTGCATTTTGAGCCGGTGTTCGATTACGAGCAGGTGCTGGTGGTTGCCGATGATCACCCGCTGGCCGGAGAAGCGTATGTCACGCCGGAACAGCTGACGCACGAGGTGCTGATCACGTATCCCGTCGAAACGGACCGGCTCGATATCTACACGCAGTTCCTCACGCCCGCGAACAGGGTGCCGAAGCGCCACAAGGTGATCGAGACGACCGACATCATGCTGCAGATGGTGGCGAGCGGCCGTGGCGTGGCGGCGTTGCCTCGCTGGCTCGCGGAAGAATACGCGGGCTGGATGCCGCTTACACCCGTGCAACTTGGAAAGAAGGGGATTGCGAAGCAGATTTTCCTCGGCACGCGCAAGACGGATGACGACGTCGATTATCTTGCGGCGTTCGTAAAGGCTGCGCGGGAGTGGAAATGGGCGGACGCGAAGATGCGAGACTAGTTTTGCAATCGGGACATGAACAAAACTGATTGCTCCCGCAACGGGTCGCTTTCCGCGCCTTCGTGCTTGTCGACCCGCGCTGCAGTCGAACCCGTTTCAGCCGCGCGACCATTGCCGCTCCGCACCTCGGCCGAAGTCTCTCTCATCCCTTTTCACGCAGCGGCACCGGGCATCGCTTGCGCCCCGCGCAGCAACACGTTGGCCGGCGCCGATGAACCCGCGACATCGGCACCGGCAACCGGCCCGCGGGCCGTCGTGCCGCGTCGTCGTCCGCGCGATGGCGGCATCGCGCACGCCCATCGCGACGCGTTGCCTGACTCGACCGCCAGCGTCTCCGAACGGCGCCACAGCCGCAAGCGAGAGCCGTCCGTTCGCGACGGCCACGCCTGCGGCAACCCAGTGGCGACGCCCTACTTCCGCAGCGAGATTTCCACCCGGCGATTGCGCGCCCGCCCTTCGGCGGTCTCGTTCGATGCGGCCGGGTTGGTTTCTCCATGCCCCGTCGCCGCGACCGAATCCGCCTTCAGCCCGTGTTCGCGCAGATACCCCGCGACGGCATCGGCGCGGCGCTTCGACAGGGCCTGGTTGTGTGCATCCGAGCCGGTCGCGTCGGTATAACCGTCCACTTCCACACGCGCGAAATGCCTGTCGCCCTGCTGGCTCAGCAAACTGTCGAGCGCGGCGGTGGCGGCGGACGTCAGCACGGCGGAGTCGGTCGCGAAGTACGCATCGCCGGTCAGGCTCACCTTCTCGACCGCGGCGGGCGCCGGCGTAGCCGCCGCGGCGACCGGCGCGGGCGCCGCACCGCACTGGAACACCATCGAGTGCGGATCGGCGCCGTCGCGGTACGGCGTCGTGGAATCGACCGTGCGCACGGCCTCGTTGCCGCACATGCGCGTCGCGACCTTCATGCAGGTATTGGCGCTCGACAGGATGCCGTGACAGTCGACACGGAACGTCCGGATGCCGTCGCGGGGCTGAAGTTCGTATGCGTTGTACGTCGGTCCCGATGCGCTCGAACAGGCCGCGAGGGAAACGACGGACGCCAGCAGTGCAAGATGAATGTTTTTCACTTGAGGACTCCGAAAATGCGAGGGGCGCAGCGCGATGGCGCGGCCGCACCCGCGTGCGTTTGCGTTCGACGCGGTCCGCCCCGGCAGTGCATGCCGGCGCGAACCGCGGCGCGCGATTACTTCCACTGATACAGCATGCCCGCGCCGACGACGCGCTGGCTGCCGGCGAAGCCGCCGTTCAGCGTCGCCTTCAGGTTTTCCGTGACGCGCGCCTGCACGCCGACCGCCATCGCCTTCTGCCCCTGGAACGTCGCCGTACCGACCCCCATCGCGAAGTTCGAGTCACGGTCCATGTGCGGGATCGACGCCATCGCGGCGGTGGCCGCGATCCCCTCGCGTGCCATCGAATCAGTCTGCTGGATCTGCTGCTGCATCTGCGTGAGCTGGTTGTTGACCGTGTTCAGCGACTGCGTGAACTGGTTCGACACCGCGTTCAACTGGTTCACGTTCACCGCATCCGTGCCCTGCGTACCGGCCGCGACGTTGACCACCTGGCGCGCCGATTCCGCCGAACCGACCGCGACGACGTTCGAGCGGCCGCCGTCGTTGCTGCCCGTGCCGATCGCGGTCGAATTGCTGCCCGACGCCGTCGAGCCCACGCCGACGGCGGTGGAACCGTTGCCCGATGCGAGCGCATTGTTGCCGACCGCCGTGCTGTTCGAGCCCGATGCCACCGCCCCCGACCCACCCGCCGACGAATTCGGGCCGGTCGAGCCCGGCGGCACGTTCGCGCCGTTCGGGTTCGTCGTGTACTGGCCGCCGAGGTTGGTCGTGCGCTGGTCGATCAACGTCGTCAGCTGGTTCGCGACCGAGTCGAGCTGCGACACGTTCACCGCGTCCGTGCCGTTCTTGCCGGCCGCGAGGCCCGTGATCTGCCGGTTGCCGATGTTCACTTCGCCGGCCGACGATTGCGGGCTGCTCAGGCCGTACGCGACGTAGTTCGTCAGCGCGCCGACCGTCGTCAGCGAACCGGCGCCCAATGCGACGCTGTTCGCGAACGTCGCGGACGCACCGGCGCCCAGCGCGAGCGCATCGGTTGCGTTGCCGAGCGCGCCGGAGCCCAGCGCGACGCTGCCCACGCTGACCGCCTTCGCATTCGCGCCTTGCGCGACCGACTGCGCGCCCAGTGCCGTCGCGCCGCTGCCGAGCGCGAGCGCGTCGGCCTGCGCGGCACTCGCCGCCTGCCCGATCGCGACGCCGCCAGGCGCAGTCTGGTCGACGATCGCGCCGTTGCCGATGCCCACGCCGTGATCGCCGTTGACGACCGTCGTCGGCCCCACCGCGACCGATTCCGCGCCGACGGCGAGCGAGTCGACCGCCGTCGAATTCGCGTGGAAATACTTCTGGCCCGTGACCGCGAACGACTGCAACGCACCGGCGAGCTGCCGCACGGTCACCGCATCCTGCTGCCCGGTGCCGTCCGCGACGTTGGTGATCTGGCGATACGTCTTGCTGGTCGCGTCGCCGACCGATACCGCGCCGAGCAGCGTCTGGTCCGTCGTGTTGAACGGGATCGACGCGGTGCCGTTGCGGAGGATGCCCGACGCCGGCGTCGTCGCGCGGTCCGATACCGACCCCGCGCCGAGCGCGATGCTGCCGTCCACCTTCGAGATCGCATTCGGGCCGATCGCGACACTGTCGAGCCCGATCGCCTGGCTGTCCGGCGCGGTCGAGTTCGCGTGGAAATACTTGATGCCGTGCGCGTTGATGTTGTCGATCGCCGAGCCGACGTTGTTGTTGATCGTCGTCGACCCGTCGCTGTTGTACGTCACGTACGACGGGGCCGAAATCGTGCCGGTCGTCGGATCGTAGGTGGCCCCGCCGCCGATCGCGCCCGCCGTGCTGTTGCCGAGGTTGGTGTTGTTGTTGGCGATCGAGCTGAGGCCCGTGGACAGCGAGCCGATGCCCGTCGACGTCGCGGTGGACAGCGACGTCAGGTTGCTGTTCGTGCTCGACAGCCCGGTGGACAGCGAGCCGACGGTCGTCGAGGTCGATGTAGACAGCGACGCGATCGAGCTCGTCGTCGAACTGAGGCCGGTGGACAGCGAACCGATGCTCGTCGAGGTCGCGGTCGACAGCGACGTGACGGTGCTGTTCGTCGTGCTCAGGCCGGTGGACAGTGAACCGACCACCGTCGAGGTGGACGTCGACAGCGACGTGATCGAACTGTTCGTGCTCGACAGGCCGGTGGACAGCGAACTGATGCCCGTCGACGTTGAAGTTGACAGCGACGTCACCGTGCTGTTCGTCGAACTCAGGCCGGTGGACAGCGAGCTGATGCCCGTCGACGTCGAAGTCGACAACGATGTCACCGTGCTGTTCGTCGAACTCAGGCCGGTGGACAGCGAGCTGATGCCCGTCGACGTCGAAGTCGACAGCGACGTCACCGTGCTGTTCGTCGAACTCAGGCCGGTTGACAGCGAACTGATGCCCGTCGACGTCGAAGTCGACAGCGACGTCACCGTGCTATTGGTCGAACTCAGGCCGGTCGAAGTCGACGTGGACAGTGACGTAATCGCGCTATTGGCCGACGACAACCCGGTCGACGTGGACGTCGACAACGACGTCACGGTGCTGTTGGTCGAACTCAGGCCCGTGGACAGCGACGTGATGCCCGTCGACGTCGACGTGGACAGCGATGCGATCGAACTGTTGGCCGACGACAACCCGGTCGACGTGGACGTCGACAACGACGTCACGGTGCTGTTGGTCGAGCTCAGGCCCGTGGACAGCGAACTGATGCCGGTCGAGGTCGAGGTGGAGAGCGACGTGATCGCGCTATTGGCCGACGACAATCCGGTCGACGTGGAAGTCGACAGCGACGTCACCGAGCTGTTGGTCGAACTCAACCCCGTCGACAGCGAGCTGATGCCGGTCGAGGTCGACGTCGACAACGACGTGATCGCGCTATTGGCCGACGACAATCCGGTCGACGTGGAAGTCGACAGCGACGTCACCGAGCTGTTGGTCGAGCTCAATCCGGTCGACAGCGAGCCGATGCCCGTCGAAGTCGACGTGGACAGCGACGTGATCGCGCTATTGGCCGACGACAGCCCGGTCGACGTCGAAGTCGACAATGAAGTCACCGAGCTATTGGTCGAACTCAATCCCGTCGACAACGAGCTGATCCCGGTCGAAGCAGACGTCGAAAGCGACGTGATCGAGCTGTTGGCCGACGACAACCCGGTCGACAGCGACGACACCCCCGTCGACAACGAACTGACGCTCGACGCCGTCGACGTCGACAGCGAATTCACCGCCTGATTCGTCGCATCGAGCTGCGACCCGTTGATCGCGTCCGTGCTCGCCGAACTAATGCGCCCGGCCGCGACGTTGGTGATCTGGCGCTCGGTACCCGCCGCGCCGACGCTGACGACGCTGGTCGGATTCGTGCCCTTGAACGTGTATGTCACACCGCCGATCGTCGCGCTTGCGGTCGGGTTCGGCGCGGAGGTCGTCGAGCCCGAGCCGAGCGCGACGTCGCCTGCATTGTTCGCGACGGCCGACGCACCGAACGCCAGCGCACCGGCGGCCGCGGCCGTCGACGTGTTGCCGAGCGCGAGCGAGCCGGTGCCCTGCGCGATGTTCGAATTGCCGATGGCGACCGCGCCGTCGCCGTTCGCCGTGTTGTTCGACCCGGCCGTGACCGCACCGGTGCCGATCGCGGTGCTCGGGTCGCCGATCGCCACCGCACCGTTGCCGCTGACCGTCTGGCCCAGGCCCAGCGCGACGGCACCGAGGCCGCCCAGCACCTTCGAGTTGTTGCCGCCGGCAATCGAGCCAGCGCCCGCCGCTGCCGCGACCGAGTTGCTGTCGCCGATCGCCACGGTCGACCCCGCCGCCGCGACGCTGTTGATGCCGATGGCCGTCGCATTCGTGGCCGATGCCGTCGCACCGGGCCCCAGGGCGGTCGCCGAGATGCCGGTCGCCAGCGCGCTATTACCGAGCGCGGTCGCGAACTGCTGCGTCGCGCTCGACTGGACGCCCATCGCGATCGAACTGACGCCCGTCGCCTTCGCGCTCGTGCCGAGCGCCATCGAGGTATCGGCGCCGGCCGTCGTGGCCGAACCCAGCGCGATCGAACTGGTGCCGAGCGACTGCGTGCCCGAGCCCGGTACGCCGGCCGTCCCGCCCCAGCCGATCGCGATCGACGACGTGCCCTTCGCACCGCTGTTCACCCCCATCGCCACGCCCGAATTGCCGGAAGCCAGCGCGCCGCTGCCCACGGCAACGGCGGCCGCGCCCGAGCTGGTCGATTGGTTGCCGAGGGACACCGAGCCCGTCAGGTCCGCATGCGATGCATAGCCCAGCGCGACGCTTTGCGCGCCGGCGGCGCTCGCCCCGAGGCCCAGCGCCGCCGCGTATTGACCGGAAGCCAGCGCATTGTTGCCCAGCCCGATGGCCGACACACCGGTCGCGGCCGCACCGCTGCCCATCGCCACCGACCCGCTTTGCGTCGCGCTCGACAGGTTGCCGATGGAAACCGAGTAATCGCCCGAACCGATCGCCTGCACGCCCATCGACGTGCTGTTGACGCCCGTCGCCTGCGCGTTGATGCCGACGGCCGTCGAAGCGTCGCCCATCGCATGCGCCCCCGGGCCGAGTGCCGTGGCCGACAGCCCCTGTGCCGTCGCCAGATTGCCCAGGGCGGTGGAGTTCTGCTGCGCGGCACTCGAGCCGATGCCGATCGCGATCGACGAGATGCCGCCCGTGGCCGTGCCGCCATCCGGGTTGTACTGCGCATGCGCACCGGCATGGAACAGCGCGAGATACGCGGACGCCATCAGCATGGTGAGCCGCCTGAGCGACGAGGCCGAGGTCGCGCCTGCGCGAACCGCGGCCGCTCCTGCGACGTCACGCCCCGGCGTGCCACGCGACGACGCGACGCGCTTGCCGCGCGCCCGATCAAGCTCCGAAGCCGCAACCCAGGCTCCCAATGCTTCGTTCCAGATCGACTTGAACGTCTTGTTCATCTTGTCTTCCCTCGGTTCTCATGTGCTGGATGACGCAACGGCGAACACGGCAGCCGGCGTGAATGTCCTCTACACATTCCCGTCCACCTCGCGATGTCCCGCCACTCACTTTGGATCACTAACTAAACAGCCGGGTAACGCTGCACGCCACGCGCGATGGGTATCGCGATCACGCAATCGCGCGCCGCCCGTGCCGGTTGACACGACGCGAGGCGACGATCGCCGGTTATCGAATCATGGAAGCCGACACGGCAAGCCCGTCGGCCCGACGCCGGGCGTGCAGACCAGCCGCGCACGCGCGCGCCATCGCGCCGAACCCGCGACGACCTCGAATCTCATCGGAAAGCGTCATTCAGACGCCGGATGGGCGGAAGCCGGCCCGCACCCGGGGGCGGCCCGCCCTGTTTCATTCAGGAGGAGGATGACGCCGTGCGATCCCCGGGGCTGAAGCATGCGCCACCGGTTCGTGCGAACCGGTGCGTTGGCCTGTCATGCCTGTTGTGCTCATCGTTTTCGTACCCGCCTGATTCGAAAGCGCGCCGCGCGCGACCGTCCCCCGATGGATCGAACCCTCGGACGGCCCACGCGCAGCCACGCACCCCTTCCGTCCGGCCTTCAAACGCATTTCCGGAATCCCGGAACAGCATCGGCGACTTGCCGGACGACCCCTGCACCGAATTAATCGATCGAATTTCCTTGATGATTTCGTCTCGACCGGTGCGTCATGCCCAACCGCATTCCAGAACTCACCGATTTCTCTTATATAGCAACGTATTCGGTGAATAATGAAACCTGCATTACCCTCGTGCCAGTTATTCGTTTGCCGACGCGATCCCATATCATGAGATATAACATCGATCAATGTCTCATTGGTATCGCATGCATCGGAATAGAACTTCGGCATGCGATCCACGCGATCCAGACCGTTTGAAAGAACCGATTCCAGCCGCGCCGTGGCTAGTTTGCTGGCATCCGCCGGAACGAACCTTTTCCCGAGCGGAAAAATCCTTTTCCCGAGCAGACAGCATTTACATTCATACATTCCGACGCAAAATGTGCTTTCTCGACTAACACGATTCCGACCAAACGTCAGAAAAAAATTAATCGCGCAACCCACAATTTCTTCATTCTTTTCACATAGAAGGCATCGACTTCGGAACGCATGTCAAACTGATTCACCCGCGCCATCCCATTCCAATTATTCCAAATTTATCCGGCAATAAAGACCGATTATTAAAAGCCGATTCGGCATGTTTTTCCACTTCCGTTCCTTCCGGCCGGACACGGTGGCGGCAAACACGCAACACCCCGCCGCACAAGCCCCCACGGACCGCACGGAATCCTCACAATGTGACCTGTTGTCGGCATATAATTTTTCGCAACAATCGCGCAGAACGCGATGCACGTCGTCTGACCGGCCACCCTTCCACCGCCTCCGCAACCATGTCATCCCGCTCGTCCAGTTCGGCGTCGCCTCGTCCCACGCCGGATCTTGCTGACGCACATATTCTTGTCGTCGACGATCGCCCGAACGACCTGCGGCTCCTCACGGAAATCCTGCGTGCCGCACGGTGCCGGATCAGCGTCGCGTTCGACGGGCTGCAGGCGTATCACCGTGCCCAGGCGATCGCGCCCGACCTGATCCTGATGGATGTCCGCATGCCGCGCATGGACGGCTTCGCCGCGTGCCGGCTGCTGGCGTCGACGCCGTCGACGCAATCGATCCCGGTCATCATCCTGACGGCCGCGGGCGATCTCGAGGATCGCATCGCGGGGCTCGAAACCGGCGCGATCGACTACATCATCAAGCCGTTCGAGCCGACCGAAGTGCTGGCCCGGATCCGCAATCACCTGAAACGCGCGCGGCGCAGCCAGCCGTTCGCGCATCTGCCCGAGCTGCCCGACAACCCGGACGCGGCCCTCGTGCGCGCGGCGTCCGAGGTCCTGCTGCGCGACCTGCGTCATCCGCCGGCGCTCGAGGATCTCGCCAGACAGGTCGGCACGCACGAGAAGCGTTTGTCCCGCGTGTTCCGCGACCATCTCGGCCAGACCGTGTTCGAATATCTGCGCGACACGCGCCTGCGCGCCGCGATGCACTTTCTCGCGGAGACGTCGATGGGGATCGGCGACATCGCCGAGGAAATCGGCTTTTCCACGCCCGGCAACTTCGCCACCGCCTTCCGCGAACGCTTCGGCATCACGCCGTCCGACTGGCGGCGCCAGCGCCATGCGGTCAATGCCCCGCCCGCCGCACCCGGGGCGCACCATCACGATGGGTAGGCGCCACGCGGCATGGGCCGCCGGCTGTCGCGCGGTGCTGCTGCTCCTGCTCGCGATGGCCGTCACCTGCGCGACGGCGCGTGCCGCTTCGACGCCGAACCCCGCGCAACTGGACGCCGTGTCGGTCTTCGAGGACGCGAGCACGACGATGTCCGCCGCTCAGGTCGCCGCACGGCTCGCCGATCCCGCGCATGGCACGCCGGTGGCCGGCACGTCGTCGTTCAACGTCGAGTTCTCGCGATCGGCGTGGTGGATCCGCGCCACGCTGACCAACCGCGACAGCGCCGCGCGCCCGCTGGTGCTGGTGGTTCGCGACGCCCGCGTCGACCGGGCGGACTTCTATCTCGGCCGGAACGGCGGGTGGACGCTCGACAGCCGCTTCCCGGCCGCCGGCGCCGGTAGTGACGCCCGACCGTCATCGCGCTACCCGGCGCTCGACGTCACGTTGCGTGCCGGCGAAAGCGTCCCCGTCCTGATCCGCGTCACGTCGCGCAAGGAAATGCGGCTCGCGCCGGCCGCGTTCACGCGCGCGGCGTGGGATGCGCTGGAACGGCGCGCGACGATGTGGGACTTCGGTTTCTTCGGCGGGTTGCTCGCGCTGATGTGGTGCGCGCTGCTGATCGGGTTCTTTTCGCGCAGCGGCGTGTTTCACGTGCTGGCCGCGGTGGCGCTGGGCACGACGCTGTTCGAAGCGGCTTACCGCGGCTATCTGGCGCTGGCGTTGCCGCCTGCGCTGCATGAATGGTCGGCACGCGGCGAAGTGATCTTCGCGTACCTGGCGGTGTCGTGCTTCGTCGTCTTCATCCTGATGGTCGCCCGGCGCGAGCAGGCGAAGCTGCCGATGCGCGCGATCTACATGGCCTTCCTCGCGCTCGAAGGGGTCGGCATGATCGGCGCCGCGTGCGGCGACCTGCTGACGTTCACGTGGTTCTGCCTGCGGCTGAACGCGGTGCTCGGCATCGTCAACATCAGCCTCGCGCTGCTGCTCGCGATCCGCCGGACGCCCACCGGCCGCGTGATGCTGATCGCCATCGCGATCGCCACCTTCAACATGCTGATCCGCGTGCTCGACGGCATGAACGCGCTGCCGCCGGCGCTCGCCTGGCTGAAATCCGACATCTTCCCGAACCCCGTCATCGCGGTCATCGGGCTCGCCACGCACCTGCTGGTGCTGGCCGCATGGATCCACCACGTCGGCCGCCAGCGTACCGAGGCGAGGAAGCGGCTCGAACACTGGCAGCTCACCGAACAGGATCGCCTGCGCGACGAAGTCGCACGACGCACGCTCGCGCTCAACGACGCGCTGCAACAGGTGACGACCCACATGCAGCAGAAGATCGAGACGCTCGGCTACGTCAGCCACGACCTGCGCGCGCCGCTGTCCACGATCAACGGCTATGCGAAGCTGCTGCTGCAAGGCGCGACGCGCGGCCAGGCGCGGCTGATCCGGTCGATCGACCGCAGCATCCGCTACCAGCTCACGCTGATCGATGAGCTGCTCGCGTTCACGAAGGCCGAGCTGCAGCCGCTCGGCGTGACGCCGGACACGACCGACCTGCCCGGCCTGCTCGACGACATCGGCCACTATGCGCTCGCGCTGTGCGCGCAGCAGGACAACCGGTTCGTCTACCGGCCGGCCACGCCGCTGCCGCGCACGGTGTCGATCGACGGCATGCGGCTGCAGCAGGTGCTGCTCAACCTGCTGTCCAACGCATCGAAGTTCACGCGCGACGGCACGGTCACGCTGTCGATTCATGCCGCGCGCGAAGGCGACGCATGGCGCCTGCTGTTCGAAGTGGCCGACACGGGCATCGGGATCGACATCAGCGGCAACCGCGACATCTTCCGCGCGTACCAGCAGGTGCAGGCCGTGAACGGCGGCACCGGGCTCGGCCTGTTCATCGCGCAGCGCATCGTCGGCGCGATGGCGGGCGAGCTGGCCGTCGCCAGCCAGCCGGGTGTCGGCACGGCATTCTCGTTCGCGATCGTCGCGCCGGCCGTCGGGCACGCGCTCGTGCCGGTGTCGGAGCTCGTCCGGCGGTTTCACCCGGACGGCGAGGTCGAGCCGGATGACACCACGCCCACGATGCCGTGCCCGCCCGACGATGCGCTCGACCAGCTGATCCTGCTGGCCGACAACGGGCAGCTGACCGATATCGAGGCATGGCTCGGCCCGTATGCGGACGAGCCGGATTACGCGGCCTTCGTGCGGGACGTGCGCGAACACCTCGATGCACTGGACCTGGACGCGATCGGGAAACTGGCCGGCTCGCTGAAACAGGCGCGCCGCGCCGCGACGGCGTTCGACGCCGAAGCCGACGCCGCCGGGCCGGCCGGCCGGCACGGA